>JAYVMJ010000132.1:0-12349 GCA_043759025.1 Verrucomicrobiota bacterium
GCCACCGTGATGGGCTGGTGCGAAAAAATATCCAGGAAGCGAGCGACTCGCACCCCGTCGCTCAATCGACGGATGTCCAGCGATTCATCCCCCAGTTCCGCCCACAGCAGCCCGGCGGGTGATGCGATGTGGGGCACGCCGACAATGGTTTCTCCCTTGGCCAGCGGCCACGGGATCGACGTGACTTGATCGAGATGGTCGATGGATCTGGCACGCAATTCGTGCGGATAGCCCCAGAGCCAAAAGAGGCGGGATTGCGGATCGAAGGCGAGTGGAGTTTCGCCGGGAAGTCGTATTGCGTTATCGGGGTCCCGAACCGGGGCGATTTCAGTGACGCTGTTTAGTGGGGCGATTTCGCGCACCGTGGCGAGCCGTCCGCCGGGTAACCAAGCGATCCGAAACGAATGCGGATCGTGGCGCAGGTGGGCAACCGGTTGTGCCGTCCCGACCGGCCAGCGCAGGACCCGCGGGTCGCGCCCCGCGCTCAGCAAGTGACCGTCGGGCTGCCAGGTGACTGACCAAGCTTCGTGTTCGTGGCCGTGCAGGGTCCGGCGCTCGCTCCACGTCCGGGTATCCCACACGTGGACGATGCGATCAGAGCAGGCTACGGCGAGTTCGCGTCCATCGGGAGAAAATGCGGTCTCCCACGTATTGAAGGGATGTGACAGGTGGCGCGGCATGGCGGACACGTCGGCAAGATTCCACAGGCGCACGTTGGGTGACCAGCCGCTGGCCACGAGCATTCGATCGTCGGGTGAAAACGTGAGATGCCAAAGGGGATCCTGTGACGGCCAGGCAGGAATTAGCGCGCGTCCATCGTGCGCGTCGTAGAGGGCGAGCGAAGTCTCGGCATCAGACACGGCCAGCTTTGTGCCGTCATGCGAGACAGCCAGCGTGCGTGCCTGCACGGGAATCTCATAAATTTTTGCGCCATCCGCGATGTTCCACGCGATCACGATGCCGGGCGTGCCTTCATAAACGAAGCGCTGCCCCATGCAGGTGTAGAGCGTCTTTCCGTCCGGCGAAAGCGTCCCGCTTTGGCCGGGGTATTCACGAATTAATTTTCGCGTGGCCACGTCCCATTGCTTGACCATGCGATCAGCCGTGAAGAGATCATGACCGTCGGGAGAAAACTCCGCCCACCAACTGGTCTCGGTCCCCGGCAGTTCGGCGATCAAGCGGGATTGCTTCAAATCCCAAAGCCGCACCACGTCGTTCTGGGCGGCCGCGGCGACCAAGGCGCCATCCGGCGAAACGGTTAGATGCGTAACCGTCCAATTCGAATGGCCGATGACGGATTCGGCGTCGCCCACCGTTTGCGGCCAGAGCAAACCCCAAGCGGCATCGCGCAGCGCGACCGGACAGTCTTCAAGGGTGCGTCGTGCAGCGCCGAGATCGCCGGCGAGCAGTGCGTTCGAAGCCACCTTGAGATCGGCGGAATAAAGGTTGGCCTGCCGGTCGGTCGCGGCGGTTTCGGCCCGCCGCCATTGCGAGAGAATACCGATGGCGCCGAATAAAACCGTCGCGGCGAGCGCGGCCGTCACGACGGAAAGTTTCTTGTTGCGACGCGACCAGCGCCACACGCGTTCGGCGAACGAAATTGGACGCGCTTTGATCGGGCGCCCCGCGAGCCAGCATTCGAGGTCGGTGGCCAGCGCGGTGGCCGTTGGGTAACGCTTGCCCGGATCGGGCGCGAGCGCCCGCAACGCGATGGTTTCCAGATCGCGCGGCAGCGACGGATCGAGACGCCGGGGTGGAAGGGGATGGCCTGCCGCCACCGCGGCGAGCAATTCGGGCAGCTGTGCGGCGACAAAGGGCGCGCGACCGGTGAGCAAAAAATAGAGGACAGCGCCGAGTCCATAAATGTCCGTGGCAGTGGAGGACTCGCCGCGCAATTGTTCCGGCGCGATGTAGCCCGGGCTTCCCATCACTTCGCCGGTGCGGGTGAGGCCGTCGCTGCCATCGATGGCCGTCGCGAGCCCGAAGTCGGTGAGGTGCGGGATTCCCGTCCCGTCCATAATGAGATTGCCCGGCTTGAGGTCGCGATGCAGCACGCCGTGATCGTGCGCGTGTTGCACGGCGTGGGCGGCCAGGGCCGTGAAAGTCGCGGCATCGCGCAAGCTTGGTTTTGAACGGACGACGTAAGCGGACAGGTCTTCACCCTCGATAAAATCCATCGAGTAGAACGGCTGGCCCTTGTGCCGGCCGACCTCGTGGATCGCGACGATATGCGGATGACGCAGACGGGCGGCCTCGCGTGCTTCTCGGAGAAAACGTTCTTCGGCGGCCAGGCTGGCTTGCCCGCCTGCCGCCAAGACTTTCAATGCCACGAGACGATCGAGTTCAATCTGGCGGGCGAGATACACGATGCCGGTGCCGCCGCGCCCGAGTTCCCGGATCAACTCGTGTCCGCCCAGCGTATGTTCAAAAGGCGCGTTCGTGCCGAAGGCATTCCGCCCTACGCAGCGCGGGCAGAGACCGCCGAGCAGGGAGCGGGACATGGCGGCGCCGCAATTTTTGCAGCGACCACTCATCCGCCGAGGCTGCCCAGGAGGTCGCGCTGCTCCGCCTTCAATTCTTCCGGGCTGCTCACGGTCTCCGCAATTTCGGCGCGGACGAGTTCGCGGTAACGGGTGGCCATCCGGTGCATCGCCACGGCGACGGCGTTGCGCGTCATGCCGAATTCGCCGGCGATCGCTTCCTGCGCGCCCGTGTCGGCGCGGGTTTGAAGATAAGGCCACAGGCGTTCGAACCACCGGCCTTTACCGAGGCGTTCCTGTTCGGCGCGCAATTGTCTCAAGGCGCGGTCGAGCAGGGCGATGGCCCAGCTGCGGTCAAAAGCCTGGTCGGGCGAAAGGCCACCGTCGTCGATTTGCGCGAGCACATCGCTGGCTTCGAGCGTATCGATGGACAATTTTTCCAACTGGCCCCCGCGGCGCTCCGCCTGCGCGTGATCGTGCGCGTTGTGCAGGTAGTTCGTAAGTGAGCCGAGGAGAAAAGTCCGAAACCGGCCGCGCGTGCGATCCGCCCGCTTGACCGCGCCGCGACTGAGCAGGTCGGCAAAGAATCCCTGGGTGAGGTCTTCGGCATCATGGGCCGAATGGCCGCGCCGGCGGACATAGACATAAAGGGGCAACCAATACGCGCGGCATAGATCGGCCAGCGCGGCGTGGCTGGCGCCATCGTCACTGCCGGCGCGGAGGACCAGCGTCCACCGGGTGGTGTCGAACCCGGCGCTTCTTTCGTCGCTGGCATTGAGTTCCGGGCCATTCACGTTGGCGGGAGCGGGGCAAAAAGATCACCCGATGGCAATGCCGGACATGTAATATCCGCGGGCGAATCCTTTATATCCCTCGGAGCCACTTCCGTCTGGCGGTTCCCGCGGTGCAATCTTCCCGCGTAAATAATGAAGATTTTCTACCTTTATCACTCCCATGCACTCTTCCACTTCAAATTCATCGCCGCTTCGCATCCGGGCGCTTCCCAGCACCAAGACCAGACATTCCCGCGCAGGTATTTTATCCGTTCTGTTTTTTGCCATTATGCTCCTGGCGGCGGCCTCCGGCTTGCGGGCGGCCTCCGGCGTGGCGATTTCCTGGGGTCGAACTCTTGATGGACAGTTGGGCAATGGCACCGGCGATTCGTCGAATACGGCCGCCAACCAAACTGCTCCGGGTGCAGTGGACACCACCGGCGTACTTGCGGGCAAATCAATCACGGCTGTTTCAACGGGGAATTCGTTCTGTCTTGCGCTGGATTCTGCTGGAAAAATGTATTCCTGGGGGGGCAATTATTGGGGCACGTTGGGGACGGCCGCGATTGCGGACCGAACCGGCTATACGACGACTCCCGTGGCGGTGGACATGACGGGAGCTTTGAGCGGCAAAACTGTCACGGCGATCGCTGCCGGTTCGACTCAAAGCATGGCTTTGACCTCGGACGGCAAGGTGTACGCATGGGGAGAATACAACACGCTGGGCGACGGCACCAGTAATCCCAGTGCGGTTCCGGTCGCGGTGGATATGACCGGGGTACTGAGTGGCAAAACCGTCACGGCCATAGCATCGGGTTCTGATTTCTACGTGGCGCTCGCTTCCGACGGCAAAGTCTACACGTGGGGCGACAACGGTGCTGGCCAGCTCGGTAATAATACGGGTGGCCTTTATCAGCAAACCAGTCTCGTCCCGGTGCCCGTGGATGACTCGGGAGTGCTGGCGGGCAAGACCGTCACGGCGATCGCGGCGGGTAGCGGGCATGTTTTGGTGCTTACCTCGGACAACAAACTGTTTGCCTGGGGCGCTGATATTCATGCCTTGGGCGCCGGCAGTGGCGTCACGTTGGCCGGCAACGGAGCACCCAACGCACCGGTCGCGGTCGATATGAGCGGAGTGCTCAGCGGTCGCACAGTGGTGCAGATCGCCGCCGGGGAAAATTTCAGCGTGGCTCTGACCTCGGACGGCAAGGTTTTCACGTGGGGTTATGAGGGTAATGGCAATTTGGGCGATGGGACCTTTGGCTATCTTTCCTCTCAATATACGCCCGTGGCGGTGGACATGACTGGAGTGCTCGCGGGCTTGAGTGTGACCAAAATTTCCTGCAGCTACACGAGCGTTTTGGTCCAGGCGTCCGACGGAAAGTTGTACGCCTGGGGCGATAATACGTACGGACAGTTGGGAGTTTCTGGGATTGCGTTGGCGAAGGTACCCGTCGCCGTGGATTCATCCGGTGTGCTCAGCAGTTATAACATCACCGCCCTCGCGGCGGGCAGCGGAGGAGGAGAGTCGCGGTCCTCAATCGTGATTGGAACCGTTGCCGCAGTGGTCGCGCCGGCAATCACGACGCAGCCGGTGAGCCAGACGGTAACGGCCGGCAGTGCGGTCACGTTCAGTGTCGTCGCGACTGGTACGTCGTTAAATTATCAGTGGAGGAAAGCCGGCACCACCATCGTTGGTGCCACGGGTTCATCGTTCAGTGTTGCCACCGTCGCAGCGGCCGACGCCGGCACCTACACGGTGGTGGTGAGCAATTCCGCCGGGACCGTGACTTCGGCCGGCGCGACACTCACGGTCAGCGCCTTGGTGGTCGCGCCGGCGATTACGACGCAACCGGTGAGCCAGACGGTGACGGCGGGCAGTGCGGTCACGTTCAGTGTCGTCGCGACTGGAACATCTTTAAGCTATCAGTGGAAGAAAGACGGCACCGCACTCTCGGGTGCGACCAGTTCCTCGTTCAGTGTTGCCACGGTCGCCGCGGCCGACGCCGGCACCTACACGGTGGTGGTGAGCAACTCCGCCGGCAGCGTGACTTCGACGGGTGCGACGCTCACGATTAGTGCTTTGGTCGTCGCGCCTGCGATCACGACGCAGCCAGTGAGCCAGACGGTTACGACCGGCGGTGCCGTGACGTTCAGCGTCAGCGCGACGGGAACGTCGTTAAGTTATCAGTGGAAGAAGGACGGCACCTCCATCGCGGGTGCCACGAGTTCCTCATTCAGTCTTGCTACTGCTGCTGCGGTCGATGCTGGCACCTACGCGGTGGTGGTAAGTAACTCGGCGGGGAACGTGACCTCGACGGATGCGACACTTACGGTTAACGTGGTGACGGCGGCCCCAACAGTTATTGCGAACCCTACAAGTGAGAGTGTGGTCACCGGCCACGGTGTCAGCTTCAGCGGCTCGGCTGCCGGCACGCCCGCGGTCACCTACCAGTGGCAGATATCCACCAACAGTGGCAGCTCCTGGTCCAATGTCGCCAATGACAGCACTTACAGCGGCGTGACCACTGGCACACTCACCGTGAGCTCGGTTACCTCCAGTCTGAGCAGCGATCAGTATCGTTTAACCGCGACGAATACTGCAGGCTCAGTCAGCAGCACCGCCGGCATACTCACTGTGGTCGCGTCGGTCCTCCCGAGTCCGAATGGAGTGGCGCTTGATTCTTCGGGCAATCTTTGGGTCAGCGACAGTTCAAACAACGTCATCTCGCAGGTGACGACCGCTGGGGTGGCGACGACCATTGCGGGCAGCGCTGGCCAGCAGGGTTCCACGGATGGCACGGGGACGGCAGCCCTGTTTCGTCAGCCCGGTGAACTCGTTATCGACAGCTCTGGAAATATCTACGTCGCGGATACGGGGAATTCGATTATTCGCAAAGTGACGGCTGCCGGGATTGTCACCACTTTTGCCGGCTCAACCTTGCACCAAAGTTATCAGGATGGGACCGGCACCGCTGCGTGGTTCAACGCGCCAGCGGCTGTGGCCATTGATGGTGCGAACAACCTGTACGTGGCCGATACTGGTAATTCGGTCATCCGTAAGATTACCCCGGCTGGCGTCGTCACGACGATTGCCGGCAGTACATCAGGCACCCGCGGCAGCGTGGATGGCACGGGAACCGCAGCGCAGTTTAACCAACCCGCCGGAATTGCGATCGACAGCGCGGGCATGCTTTATGTAGCCGACACCGTCAACCAGACCATCCGCCGGATTACTTCCACGGGAGTCGTAACGACATGGGTAGGGGTGGCCGGAGTGAGTGGCACGGCCGACGGCACGGGCACCGCCGCCTTGTTCAATCTGCCGGCCGGGCTGGCCTGGGACGGCGCAGGTAAACTTTACGTCGCCGACGCAGGCAACTCGGCCATCCGGGTTGTCGCGGCGGGAACGGTTAGCACACTCGCCGGCCTGAACTCGGTTGCAGGTTTTATGGATGGCACTGGAAGTGCGGCGTGGCTAAACCAGCCCAAGGACGTGAAGTATAGTGCAAATGGCAGTGTGCTCTATGTGGCCGACAATGGTAATGCGGCCATACGCAAGATCACGCTCGGCGGAGCAGTTTCGACACTCGCTCTCACGGCCGGGGTAACGCCGACTCCGACTCCCGTTACGCCAACTCCTACTCCGACGCCTACACCAACGCCGGTGGCAAGCTCGACTGGTGGTGGCGGGGCCACCGGCGCATGGTTCGTGGCGGTTTTGTTTGGTCTCGGGCTTGCCCGAAAACGCTGGGTCTTGCGCCGAGGTTTTGGGCGCTCGGGAGTTTGCTCTCTCTGAGAACGACAAGTCCGTATTCGTCTTTATCGATGGAATTGCCCGACATCGCCCGTGCCTTCAGGGATGAGACAGGACGCAAAGCTGCGCGCTCAAATCACCGCATACCGCGGCTCGGTGATCGCTGCGATCCGGGTCATGATCCGCTGGGCGGCAACTTCATAACGCGCTTTGCCGGCGGTCGGATCATCGTAATCGCTGGCGGGAATCGGCGTGCCGAATACGACTGTCACCGGACTGCCGAAATTTGGAATCTTCATGCCCTTTCCGAACGCAGCGAACGATCCGAAAACCCGGCACGGCACCACCGGCACTCCGCTCTTGCAGGCCATCAGTCCGACGCCGGCCTTGGCTTTTTGCAGGTGGCCATCAGGTGATCGCGTGCCCTCGGGGAAGAGGACGACCGACCGGTTTTCCTTCAGCGCTTGGATGACGCGTTTGATCGCGCCGATGTCGCCGCTGTCGCGCTCGACGGGAATGGTTTCAACATGGTCGAGCCACCACCTGGCGACGCGGCTATTCCACAAACTCTTGCGGGCAAAAAAACGCATTTGCCGCGCGACCTGGCTCCCGACGATGGGCGGGTCGAGGTGGCTGGCATGATTCGAAGCGATCAAGAACGGACCTTCCATGGGGAAATTATCCGTACCGAAGACTTCCCCGCGAAACCACATCTGGTAAACCGTCCACGATAAATAGTGAAAGAAGCCGAAGAACGGCGTCATCTTCAAATGGTCGGGCGTCAGCGGCATGGGATCAAGTCAGTTTGGGCGCGATGAGCGCGGCCATTTTGTCCACGACCTCTTCGAGCGTGAGATAAGTGGAGTCAATTGGAATGGCACCCTGCGCGCTTTGATTCAGTCGTTGGCTGTCCATCGTGTCGCGCTGGACAATCGCGTCCTGCCGCCCTTCGGCGGCGCGGCGCTTGGCGCGTTCGACGAGATCGGCAAAAAGGAAAAAACGGAAATCCGCTTCAGGAAAAATTTTCGAGCCGATGTCGCGTCCTTCCATGACCAATCCCCGAAAACCATGCGCCCGTCCGACCTCAACCTGGCCGCGTTGGTAATCGATCAGCACGGCACGAACCTCGGGCACGGCCGCAAAATGGGCGACGTTTTCATTGACGCTTTTGTCGCGAATCTCGTCCCCGGCGGGCTCACCACCGATGAGCATTTGCGCGGAACGGCCGGCGAGCCGGGTGGAGAATTTCAGCTTGGGCAACTCCGAGCTGATGGCGGCGTGGTCCGTGTGCGACAACCCGCGCCGGAGCAGCTTAGCGGTGATGTGCCGGTAAAACGAGCCCGTGTCGACGTGCAGCAAATTGAAACGTTCCGCGAGCGCGCGCGACGTCGAGGATTTACCGGAGGCTGCGCCGCCGTCGATGGCGATGATGATAAAGGACGGGGACACCATTTGATTATTGCTGTGACTCGGCGCGAAGCCGTTCGAGTTCGTCGAAGAAGTGGGGGAAGGTTTTTGTACAACAGGCCGGATCCTTGATCGTCAGCCACGGTTGACCGTTACCGTGCAGATCGTGGCAACCGAGAATGCCAAAGCTCATGGCGAAGCGATGATCGTGATACGTTTCGATTTCCACGCCGCTCGTCAACGGACGCGGATGAATCTCCAGCGAATCCTCGGTTTCGATCACGTGCTGGCCGAGTTTGGTCAATTCGCGAGCCATGCCGGCGACCCGGTCGGTCTCCTGTTTGCGGGTGTGGGCGATGCCGGAGATTTTTGTCGGACCGTCGAGCAGTGGCGCGATTGCGGCGAGAGTCAGGAAGGTATCGGAAAATTCGCGGAAGTTTTGGTCGGGGGCGTGCCGATCGCCATAGTCGTTGCTATGAAAATGCGGGCGTCCGCCAATCAGATCCCAGTATAATCCCACATGCCCCATCACCTCTAAGAATTTGATATCGCCTTGGAGCGAGCTTCCATAGTTTGGAATAGAGAGACTGCCCAGTGTGACAAGCGGCAGAGCGAGAAAGTAGCTCGCGGCCGAGGCATCGCCTTCGATTGCGTAGTCAGCGGGATGGAGCGCAAATTGCCCAAGCATCTTCTCGGTCATCACCACGAACGGTTTCGAGCCGGCCGCGCTTTTAAGGTTTACGGTGAGCGGCGTGCGCGCGTGGGGAGCAACCATCAGCAGCGCGGACAACATCTGGCTGCTCTCGGAGGCATCGAGTTCGACTGCGCCTCCGGGCAAGCCGGCGGTTTTAAAAGTGAAGGGAAAATTGCGCGAACTCGCCTTGGCGCCTTGCGCTTCGAGGGCCTCAAGCAAGGCCCCGATCGGGCGGCGACGCATGGCTTCGTCGCCATCGAAATGGTAGACGCCATCGGGGCGAAGACACACGAACGCCGTGAGAAAACGGGCGGCCGTGCCCGCGTTGCCGATGTCGAGAGTGGCTTCTCGCACCGGGATGTCGCCTCCGTGCCCTTCGATCTTGATAGTCAGACCGGCTTCGTTCGCTTCGACGTCGAACCCCAATTGGCGTAGCGCTGCGACCATGATCCGGGTATCGCGACTGAAAAGAGCGCCGTGCAACGTCGTGGTGCCTTTTGCCAGCGCGGCGAGAATCAGCGCGCGGTTGGTGATGCTTTTCGAGCCCGGCAACGTGACACTGCCACGCACCGGCCGCGTGAACGGAACGATGGGAAGTTTATCGGGCAAGGTGCTCACGGAATGGGACGGAATTGATCGCGGTAGACTTTGCCGCGTTCCATGATGGCCTGCACTTCCAGCCAGTCGCGATTGGCCAGGGCGCGTTCCATGCCATGAAGTTCCTCCTGGTAATCCCGCAGCGCGCGCAGGACTTCATCGCGATTTTGTTCGAGGATGGTTTTCCAAAGTTTAGGATCGCTGCCGGCGATACGTGTGGTGTCGCGCAAACCGCCGCCACTGTAGTTTCTCCAGCGGACATCTTTTTTGGCGAGGCTGGCGCAAAGCGTGGAAGCGAGCACCTGCGGCAGGTGACTGATGTGCGCGACGATTTCGTCGTGTTTGTCGGGCTCCACGGTTGCGACCTCGGACGCCAACGCCGTCCAGAACGCGACAACGCGTTCAATGGATTTGGGATCGGTTTCGGGGAGTGGCGTGACGAACGTCACTCGCCCCACGAAGAGATCGGCGCGACCGTGCTCCCAGCCGGTTTTTGCCGAGCCGGCCATCGGGTGGGATCCGACAAAATGAGCCGCAGACGCGGGCGGGCGGAGTGCCTTGTCGCCGAGCCGGCAGATTTCGCCCTTCACGCTTCCGACGTCGGTGACGATGGCGCCAGCGGAGAGATGTCGGTCGATTTGGCTCGTGAGCGGCACGATCTGATCCACGGGCGCGCAGATGATGACCAATTGCGCACCGCGCACCGCATCTATCGCGGAATCCGCGACGTGATCGCACCACGGCTGGTCTTTGAGCTGCAACCGGGTTTCCGGCCGACGCGCCCAGAGCGTGATGCGTTTCGCCACGCCATAGTGCCTCGCGGCCCGGGCGACTGAGGCACCGAGCAGACCGGGAGCGAGAATGGTGATTTGATCAAACACGGCCCAAGCGAAAAGACCCCGTGGGGGATTGTCGAGCCCGGGTAGGTGTTACTTGGAGCCGAGCTTCACGAGCTTCGCGTATTCCGCGGCTTTGAGCGGCATGACTGACAGCCGGCCTTGGCGGACCAAACCGATGTCCTTGAGGGAACTCTCGCCTTTGATTTGCGCCAGCGTTACGGGCTTCGCGAAGGGTTTAACTGGAGCCAATTCGACTGCGACCCAACCGTCCTCGTCGGCGGTAGTGTCGGGAAAAGCGGTTTTGCTGACGCGCGCGATCCCGACGACGCTTTTGCCGGTCACGCTATGGTAGAAAAGAACCTCGTCACCGACCCGCATGGCGTTCAGGTGAATGCGGGCGGTGTAATTGCGGACGCCGGTCCAGGCGGTTTTGCCGTCGCGGACGAGGTTGTCCCACGAGTAAGCCTCGGGTTCGGATTTAACCAGCCAGTATTGCGTTGTCATCGGAAGGGGTGCTTGGTCGGATTCGGAGATGAGTGATGTCGATCCAGAGTTAGAGAAGAAAGGCCATCGGGCACAAATGATTCTTTATGGGGTCATGATTCTCTTCCTGATTTTGCCGTTTCTCTTGCTGTGGCTGAAGAATCGGGGAGTATTTAACTAAACGGGCGCCCCGAGAATGAACAAAACCCTGCTGTCGATCCGGATTTTTTTTATCGCGCTCTGTGCCGTCGCCAGCTGGCTGGTTTGTTACTCGATCGTCGATTGGGATCAACATCAGGTACTGGCGATAGCCATTGGTCTGATGATTGGCGTGCTGGTGGTACTGGTCGATGTGATGTTGAAGGGTTTCTCGCTGCGTGGATTGACTGCATTAAGCTTTGGCTTGGGCATCGGCGCGTTGATCGCGTGGCTGATTTCGAACTCTCCGTTGTTTAACCGCGGCGAACCACAGACGCTTTATCTGGTGCAACTCGCGCTCTTTGTCATTTGCACCTACCTCGGCACCGTCATCGCGCTGCGCGGCAAGGACGAGTTCAACCTCGTGATTCCGTACGTGAGATTTGTGCCGCACGAGGTGGACGTACCTTTGATTGTGATCGATACGAGCGCGCTGATTGACGGTCGCATTGCGCGGATCTGCGAAACCCGGTTTTTAGGCGCCGGGCTGATCATTCCCAGTTTTGTGCTGAGCGAGCTGCAAACCATTGCGGACTCCCCGGATGCGCTCAAACAAGCGCGCGGACGCCGTGGGTTGCAGGTGTTGAATGAATTGCGTGCGATCAAACAGATCGACATCCGGATCCACCAAAGCGAAGTCGCCCGCCGCCAGGACATCGAAGCCAAGCTCGTATTTATCGCGCAATCCATGCGGGCGAAATTGCTCACGACCGATACGAATCTGGCGAAGATGGCGCAATTCCAAGGCGTGACGTGGTTGAATTTGCACGCGCTCGAAAACGCCATGCGGCTGGAACTGGCGATCGGGGAAAGCCTCTCGATCGATCTCGTGAAGACCGGCAAGGACGAAGGGCAGGCGCTCGGTTATTTGCAGGATGGCTCGATGGTCGTCGTGAACAATGCTCGAGCGCTGATCGGCAAGCGCGTCACCGCCGAGATCATCGGCGTGTTGCCCAGCGGCGGCGGGAAAATCATTTTCGCGAACCTGTTGGGTGAAACGGTGCCGTAGGCGCTGAGGTAGAGCGGTTTCATTCCCTGTGGGTCCGATACCTCGAAGCTTGCTTCGGCTTGGTTGGGAAGTGGCACGGGCCTCTGGCCCGTGGGCCCGGGCGAACACGGGC
>JAYVMJ010000133.1:0-4944 GCA_043759025.1 Verrucomicrobiota bacterium
CCCTCCTTACAAAACGTCCCCAAACCCCAAGGCCTGACCCTGTATTTCCGCCCCTCCGAGGATCACGACCAGCGCGCCCTCCGCGCCATCACCTGCCCGAACCTTCCCTTCGTGAATAGGCGCTGATTTGGGCCAATTCCGTCCACGCCGCGCTTGCCAAGAGGGAGCGCTTCTCTTTTCCTATAAGTGGCGATGGATTCCGCCTTCCCTTCTGGGTAAACCGCCGGCGCTTTGCCGGCTGATGACTCCTGTTACAATTCAATCCTAACAGGCATGTCATTTCATTTTGGCGGTGTATTACCCGTTTTCGCGGAGGGTTTCCTCTCGTGAAGAATATTTTCAATTGGGAAGAGCATTGGGCAAATTTAAAACATCTGCTGGTGTCGACCGGCCTCGTGCTGCCAGTGGCGGTGCTTTCGGGCTCGGCAAGCGCGGGATTTCTCTGGGCCCTTGATGCCGTCACGCAGTTACGCTGGGAACATGGTTGGCTGCTGTTCCTGCTTCCGGTCGCGGGTTTGGCCATCGGTCTGCTCTATCACTTTTTCGCCGGTCGCGCTGAGGGCGGCAATAATCTCATCATGGAGGAAATCCATGAACCGGGCGGCGGTGTGCCGGGCCGGATGGCTCCGCTGGTATTGATCGGGACCTTGATCACTCACCTCTGCGGCGGATCCGCCGGACGCGAAGGCACGGCGGTGCAAATGGGCGGCAGCATCGCGAGCGTGTATGCGCGTCTTTGCCGGATTCCCGCCGCCCATGTCCGGATGCTGCTCATGTCCGGTATTGCCGCGGGCTTTGGCTCGGTTTTCGGGACGCCGTTAACCGGTGCCATCTTCGCCTTGGAGGTGTTGGTCGTGGGCCGGATGCAATACGACGCGCTGATTCCCGTGCTGGTGGCGAGTATGATTGGCGATTTCACGTGCTCGGCGTGGGGCATTCATCACGCGATTTATCACATCACATTTTTGGAATCGGCCGAGACGTTTCACCTGCTGAATGGCGCGCTCCTGGCCAAAGTGGTGCTGGCAGCGATGGTGTTTGGATTGGTGAGCCAGTTGTTTGCGGAGCTCACCCACGCGATCAAAAATCGATTTACCCGTTTCATTCCTTACGCGCCCTTGCGTCCGGTGGTCGGCGCGCTGGCCGTGATCGCGCTCGTTTATGCGCTCGGCACGCGGGACTATCTCGGCATCGGCGTCACGGCGCGCGATCCCGGCGGGATCAGCATCCTGTCCACGTTTACTGAAACTGGCGCAACCCCGTGGAGCTGGTGGTGGAAACTGTTATTCACCGCAGTCACGCTCGGCAGTGGTTTCAAGGGTGGCGAAGTGACGCCATTGTTTTTCATCGGTGCGGCGCTGGGGCATACGCTCGCGATTCCACTCGGCGCACCGGTCGATCTGTTCGCCGGCTTGGGATTTATCGCGGTGTTTTCCGGCGCCACCAACACCCCGCTGGCCTGCACCATCATGGGCGTCGAATTATTCGGCGCGCATTACGTGGTATATTTTGCGGTCGCCTGCTTCATCGCCTACCTTTTCAGCGGACACTCGGGAATCTACAGTGGGCAAAAACGCGGCGTGCCCAAGAACGCCCGGTCAGTCGTCGCGCACCCGTTAACAAAAACAAAATAAAGATTCTCGGGGCAAGCCCCGAGGCATTTGACAAGACCACCACCCACACATCCGGCACTCATGCAATCCACACTCAAACCCGATCACCCAACCAAGCCGAAGCAAGCTTCGGGGTATCGGACCCAAAGGGAATGAACTGGCTCTACTGGTCGCTGCTCTCCGCGCTCTTCGCAGGGCTGACTGCGGTCCTCGCCAAAATCGGCGTGTGTGGCGTGGATTCAAATCTCGCCACGGCGATTCGCACCAGTGTCATTTTGGTCTTTGCGTGGGCGATTGCCTTCGTGACGGCCAAACCGGCCGAGCTCGCCACGCTGTCGTCAAGGACGTGGTTGTTTCTCGCCCTCTCGGGCATCGCCACCGGCTTGTCGTGGCTTTGTTATTTTCGCGCGCTGCAGCTCGGCGAGGCGTCCCGAGTCGCGCCTATCGACAAGTTGAGCGTGGTGTTCGTGTTGCTTTTCGCCGCGTGGTTTTTGCGTGAACCGCTCACCCTCCGCACGGGCATCGGCGGCTGCTTGATTGTCGCTGGCGCAATCGTGCTGGCGTGGAAACGCTAAGGCCAGGCGCACACCCAAATACCGCAGTCCGATGCAACCACGGATGCCACCGATCGGATACAGAAGATCACTTGATGATCGTCGTTTGATCTTCGTTCACCTGCGAGGTGAGCGCAGGAGAGAACTGAAACGATTGATCATCCGTACTCATCCGTAAAATCCGCGGTTTCAGGTGAGGAATTTAGGCTGAACTTAAATTCGGCAGTTCGATGTCGTCAGCTCACAGAGGTCGGAAGGAGAGCAGAGAGAAACACTTATTGTGAGTTGGTCAGCGAATTTGAATTCATCTACGGGGTGATCCTTCATTTCGGCAATTTCCTGCGGCATTTCTCTGTGCGCTCCGTGCTTACCGCGGTGCACTCTGTGTCCAACTCCGGTTTCCAGGCGGAAAGCTATTCCGCCGCCGGGGCTATTTCGGCGCGCTGACGTTTGGTCAGCTGTCCGCGAAGAAAACTATCCGGCCCGGCATTACGCCAGGCGGTCGTCCAGAGATCGCCGAGCATCTCACCCCCTTTGAGCAACTGGCCCTCGACGAAGGCTCGTCCGGCAGAGTCGACGGGGCCGGGATGGGGTTTCGTGCGGTCGGTCTTTTCCAGTTCGTCGCTGAGCTTTCCAGCTTTATCGAGTTGGTACAACGGCTCGACCAGTTGATTTTGTGCGATTAAATAATCCATCACCGCGACGAATACCGGATCGCGTTTGTCTGCTCGCGCCGCGATCGACAGCGGCTTCGCCGGCGTGACTTTCGAGGTGAGGGATTTTGTCGTGATGCCGGCTTTTCCAATCAGGCCGCCGTCGATCCACGCATGGAATCCGGGCCAGGTGGTGTAGCCATTGGGATTCGCGCCGAACCAGCCATTGTGATGGATCGTCGTGTGCAACGGTTGGGCGCAATCGCCGACGTAGTGGCCCATGATGCCCATGATATAAATGGCGTTGGCCTTCGCGTTCGCGATTTCGTCGGGAGTACCGAGTTCTTCGAATACCTTGAGATAGGAAAAGGCCGACCGGAGTTTGCCGTAGTATTCGGTGATCGCCCACGGCGCGAAGCCCGGCCATTCGCGCGTGTGGTCGGAATCCTTCGCGGGATCGATGCGCGGAAATTTATCCGCGTGCGCGGCCCGGCCCGCGGCAAAGGCGAGGATGAAATCGTAGCGAAACGAGGAGACCTTGGTCGGATCGATCCCCGCATCCGGCAATTGTTCCAAGTCACAAAAATGATCGGTCCAACTTCCACCCGATTGTTTCAACGGAAGATCGGGCACATTGCGCCAGCGATCGGGATCACCCGCCAAAAACGCGATCCGTTCCGCGTTCGACGCTTCGTGAACGAAAGCCGGGAAATCGGCGGGCAGCGCCGCTAATCCCAGTTGGTTGACGATGCGGTGGCCTTCATAGTCCCAAGCTGAGGAGGTGGTCGCGGCGGAAAGCCCAACCATGAGGACAAAGGCAGTGAACGATAAATTTTGCATGCGCCCATCCCTAACAGTTCCGGAAGTCGGAACGAAGCGAAGAATCGCGCTCACTGAACCGGCGCAGTCGCCGGTCGCAAGGTCGCGAGGGTCGCGGCATAATTGCGAATGCCATCCGCCAAAGCCTCGGCGATTTTCTGGCGGAATTCCGGCGTCGCGAGCTTTCGCGCCTCGACATCATTCGAAAGATACGCCGCCTCCACGAGCGCGCCCGGACAATGGAGCGTCCGCAGCACGGCGAGGCGGTAACGCTTGTATCCCCGATCCGACCCTTTCAGTTCGCCGATCAACTGTCGGTGCAGGTTGTAACCCAGCAGCGCGTTCGCAAAATCCTGCTGATTCCCCGGGTAATGTTCACCGATCATCTTTTTTTCCTGCTCGGGCTGGGTTGAAATCTGGAACTGCGGGGTGAACACGTACGTTTCGGTACCGACCACTTTCTGGGGATCGTGGTCAACCGCGTTGAAATGAATGCTGAGGTAAAGATCCGCCGATTCCTTGTTGGCTACATCGGCGCGCAGCGGCAAATCGATGACGGGATTATTCGAAAACCGCTTGTCGGTCGTGCGCGTCATCAGCACGCGGTAGCCGAGCTGTTCCAACAATTTTTGGAGCCGCAAACTGACATCCAGTGTCAGGTCTTTTTCGTCGAGTTTTAGCCGGAGATTTTGTTTGCCGGGATCGGTGCCACCGTGACCGGGATCAATCACGATCGTTCTCGGCGGAGGCGGAAGCTGAACCGCATAGTCGCCGGGCCGGAAAATAGGGATGACGTTTTTAATCAGGTCCAGCTTGCTGACCCACAAGGCGTCCTGATCCAGCACCGCCGGTTCGCCCATAAAAATCCGCAACCCATCGAAATAATAATCCCGCTGATTGCTCTCAAATTCCAGTCGCACCCCGCGCGGATCGCTCAATGTCTGGGTCAGCCCGGATTTCTTCCACGCAAGTTTCAAGCCAAAATGCTCGGCGACGTCGCGCAAAGACACGTAGTCAATGCCGTGAATTCGGGTAAACACCCAGAGTTTCCCCGGGCGCGTCGGCGCAGCCCGCATCGGGGCCGGTGACATTGGCGCGGGCGAGTCGGACTTGGCTGGCACTCCGCCGACTTGCGCGACGGACGAAAGGGAAAACCCAAACAACATCACGATCGTCGCGAAAACGTGCGCGCCAAGGCCGGTCCGACCGCAACCTGAAGTTTCACGAAGAGAACATGGGATGATCGTAATCACGAGGGGCAATTAGAACAAGAAACCGGTGGAACGCGACCTCCGGGCGCGTTTT
>JAYVMJ010000134.1:0-3084 GCA_043759025.1 Verrucomicrobiota bacterium
TCCCAATAGTCATGCCCGCCGATGGAGCGGAATTGGTTGGGGAAGCGGTGAACCTCGGTGAGGTCCAAGCGTTTCCCGTTCCAGGCCCCCACGATGACCCGGCCGCTGGTCGCACCGAGATCGACCGCGGCGCAGTGAATGATTTTGAATGAGGAAGATTTTCTCACGGAGGAAACGGATTCGGAGGAATTAGCCGCAAGAGATCACAAAAAAGTTAATTCCGTCAGCCACATTTCCCGCGCGCCTATAGGCGCAATGAAGACGTGGATTGCAGACAAAACTCTCTTTGCGTTCTTTCGCGGCCATAACTTCGGGGAATTAGCGCAGGAAGGCTTCGTGCAGGCCGCCGTCGACGGTGATGATCTGGCCGGTGGTTTTGCTGAGGCGCTTCGTGACGAGGAGGAAATACGCCTCGGCTTGGTCGGCCGGAGTGATCGGCGCCTTGGTGAGCGTGCGGTCGGCGTAGAATTGCGCGAGCTTGGTGACGAGCGAATCGGTCGCTTCGTCATCCTTGTACGGGATGTTGTACTTCGCGAGCGAGCCAATGACACGGTCACGCGGGAACATTGCACTCCCCTGCACCACCGTGGCGGGCGCGACGCCATTCACGCGCACGAGTGGCGCGAGTTCGATGGCGAGTTCGCGAACCAAGTGATTGCCGGCAGCCTTCGACACGTCGTAGGCCACGGAGCCTTTTTTGGCAACGGCGGCGTTCGCGCTGGTGGTCAGCACGAGATTGCCGCGCAGGCCCTGTTCTTTCCACGTCTTGTAAGCTTCATCGCCAACGAGGTAACTGCCGGTGACGTTGATCGCGAACGTGAGCGCCCATTTGTCGTCGGGAATGTGGCCGGTCGTGTCGCTCGGGACGAAAATACCAGCGGTGACGCAGATGGAATCAAAACCACCGTACGCGAGCGCGACCTGGTCGAGCATCGCGCGGATACTGGCGCGCTCGGTGATATTCGCTGCTAGGCCGAGGGCCGGGCCGCAATTCGAAAGACCCGTGCCCGCGACGCCGATGCCGATGCCGTATTTGTCGGTGATTTCCTTCGCGGTGGCTTGCGCGGCGGCTTCGTTTAAATCGACGCAAACGATGTGCGCGCCTTCCTTCACGAGACGATGCGCGGTTTCCTTGCCGATGCCGGAACCGGCACCGATCACGACGACGATCTGACGGGCGAGTTCTTTCTCGGCCGGCATGCGCTGGAGTTTTGCTTCCTCCAACAACCAGTATTCGATGTCGAAAGCTTCCTGTTGCGGGAGCGCAATATATTTGTCGATCGCCTCGGCACCGCGCATGACCTCCACAGCGCAGTTGTAGAATTCAGCGGTGACGCGGGATTCGGATTTGTCCTTGCCCCACGCGATCATGCCAACGCCAGGAATCAGGACGACGGTCGGATTGGCGTCGCGGATCGCGGGCGAGTTGGCGTGTTTGCACTTGGCGTAATAGGCGGCGTAGTCCTTGCGATAGGCTTCGAGGCCGGCGGCGAGTTTTGTCTTCAATGCGGCCGAATCCTCGGTCTGCGGATTCCAATCGAGGTAAAGCGGCTTGATCTTAGTGCGGAGGAAATGATCCGGGCACGAGGTGCCGAGTTCGGCGAGGCGGGCGGCGTCCTTGGAATTGACGAAGCGGAGGATTTTTTCGTCGTCCTGCACCGTGCCGATGAAACGCTTCTGTTGCGAAACCTGGCCGCGCAGCCACGGCAGAATGGCGGCGAGGGTTGCGTTGCGCTGTTCCTGCGAAAGCGTGCCGTACTTCGCGCCCCCGAAGGCTGCGGCGTCGCCGCCCTTGGCCTGATACTTGGCTTCGATGTAGGCCGAGGCTTTTTCGATGAAGTCGAGCGTAAGCGCGTAACAGGCCTTTTCGTCATGGTCCCACGAGATAAAGCCATGCTGGCCCATCATGATCGCCTGGATCTTGGGATGCTTCTTCGCGATTTCCTGCATCGCGAGACCGAGTTCGAAACCCGGGCGCATCCACGGCACGTAAGCCATGTGCCCGTCGAAGATTTCCTGCGTGAGTTTCTCACAATTGGCCGAAGCCGCGATCGCGATGATCGCGTTCGGATGCATGTGGTCGACGTGCTTGCCGGTGAGGAATGAATGCAGCGGCGTGTCGATCGAGGACGGACGCGGATTCAAATTGAAGGTCGTGTGGCTGTACATGCCGACCATGTCGTCCTCGGCCGGAGCTTTCAGCCCCTTGTCGGAGCGCGCCGCATAAAGTTTTTGCAGGTCGAGCAGCTTCAATTGGTAGAGGGAGGAAAAATTCGCGCGCTTGCTCGTGCGAAGATCGCCGCCGGAACCCTTAACCCAGAGCACCTCGGTCGGCTGGCCGTTGAGCGGATCCTTCTCGCTGATCTTGGAGGAGGTGTTGCCGCCGCCGGTGTTGGTGATGCGCTGATCGCTGCCGAGCAGGTTGGAGCGGTAGATCAGGCGACCAACCGGATCGAGCGACGCGGCCTTGGCGTCATCCCAGAGATAGTTAACAAATTGGTAGGATTTCATAAAATATTTTTTTAAACCACCGATTACACGGATCGGCACAGATGGAGACAACGAACGATGGCCCGGGATTTATCCGTGTTCATCAGTGTTATCCGTGGTTGATTGGTAGATGGAGCGTTAAAAATTTAGCAGAACACAACGGGCCAATTAAAGTCCGAGCGCTTTTTGCCGGTAATGTTCGTCAGGGCGGCCGGCGATGCGGGTGACTTGCGCGGCAGTGAGGAAACGAGGTGAACCGCCGATGGCGGCGGCGCCCACGAAAATTTCCGCAGCCTTCGCACCCATCAGGGTGCTCGCGAGCACGGATTCGGGCGTGGCGCCGAGGGCAATGAATCCGTGGTTTTCCAGCAGGATCACGCGCGGTGGACGCGCCAGCCGCTTGATGTAAGCGACTACGGCGCGTTGGATCGCCTGCGCGAGTTTCAAGCCGGGATCCGTGTAAGGCACGAAGACGCTCTCGACGCCGCAGCAGACAATTTCATCGGGAAAAGTGCGGCGTTTCGCGAACGCCCGCGCGTGCTTGGAACATAAAAGTTGGTTAACCGTGATAGGATGGGTGTGACCCACGAAATT
>JAYVMJ010000135.1:0-3462 GCA_043759025.1 Verrucomicrobiota bacterium
CCCGCTGCAAAAGGCTGTGAGCGACGGGGTTCGATCCTATGCGCAAGCGACTTGGCCGGAGCGATCCGTTAGAGAATAGGGGGGCGACGATCCGGGATGATCGGATACAAAGGAAGTGCCGTGGACGATTTTCTACGGGGAATCCCGTAGGTAAATTTCAGGTCGGCGCGCGCGACGGATTAAAACGGTGTTAATCACCTATCTGCCTAGGTAGGAATACGGATAGAATCCCTCAAACGCGAAGCACTTAACCAAAACATGCGCTAAACTACCGGCGGTTTTTGCCGTTATTAAATGCAACTCGGAAAGACTTCTTCCAATGACGGATCAAAAACTCATCGACCTCCCGGAAATTCGCCTGCCACGTGATTTGGCTTGGCGGGTCAAATTTATTCAGGCCGTGGAAGAGCACATGCGTCATCTCGGGGTCGACGGACATTTTCAGGCACCCCGTTTCTTCGGGTACTATTTCTGTGGTGCTCATCCGGTCGTGCTCGCGAGACATTGGAAGGTTACTTTGGACGCTGCTCCTTTGCTCACGCGCTTGCGCCATATTTTGGAAGGGCTGACGGATGACAAATTCAGCATCGTCGCGAAATCGGAACAGAGCGTGCCGGATTTTCTGCTGGTGCATGATCGCCACGACGGTTCGTGCTGGCTCTGGAATTTCGCTGAAGGACAACGTTTCGTCGAAGCCCATGAGCCGGTCGCCAACCAAGGTGTGACTCATGATGAAGCGGTCGAGGGCGAAGAAGACAGCGGTCGGAAATTGTTGGGACCGTGATCACGAGGCCGTCGCGGTGACGGCCATCGAATTTTTCGCGAACGACGATTCAGTCGCCTCAATTGAGGAACATCGCTTCGTTGGTCTGAAATAAGGCGTGGGCGAGTTTCGTCCAGGCATCCTCCGGTCCGCCGTACGCAATATTGCTGCCGACCGGTCGTTGATCGGCGGCGTACCTTCCTTTTGGCCGTAGGGCGGCCTGCCGCGCACGCCGCGCGTCCTGCGCCTTTTCACGCGCATTCTTGGCGGCAGGAGCCTCGGGAACATCGAGATCCTTGCCGGCGGGATTGGCGCGGACGTAGCGCACGCCCAGTTGAATTTCCTGCGGCGTGGGCGGACGTTGGAAGATTGCCAGATAAAGTGATGTCACGCGGTCCTCGTCCCGTTCGAACGTGGCGAATTCAGGCCGATGCGTGAGTTTGCGCGCGGTTTCGATGACGAGCGGACTGTTCATCATGAAGAGCGCCTGTTGCGGGACGGTGGTCTCGTAGCGCTTCCCCGACGGCGTATCCGGATTGGGAAAATCAAATTGGGTTAACAATTCCGGGGGATTGCGCCGGTCGACGTACGTATAGAGCGAACGGCGCGTGCCGAAGGAATCGCTGGCGGGCAAGATCGATTTGCCGCCGACGGTGCGGTCGAGGGTGCCGGCGATGGCGAGCAGCGAATCGTAGAGCTCCTCGAAATCGAGCCGGTGAAGATTCGCACGCCACAGGAATTTGTTGTCGGGGTCGAAGGCGAAGGCCGCGGCATTTGGCGCGCTGGATTCCTGATAAGTGCTGCTCAGGACAATCAGGCGCTGGAGTTTTTTGATCGACCAGCCGGATTCGACAAATTGCGCCGCGAGCCAGTCGAGCAGTTCGGGATTGGTGGGCGGCGAAGACATGTTGCCCAGATCGTCGGGCGTGTTGACGAAACCGACGCCGAAATGTTGCTGCCAGAGACGGTTTACCAAAACCCGCGCGGTGAGGGGATTTTTCGGATCGGCGATGGCGCGGGCGAGGTCGACGCGGCCCGAACCCTTGGTCCAGATGGCACGATGAGCCGGATCGGGTGAAAGCACTTCCAGAAACCGGCGTGGGACCACGTCGCCTTTGTGCTGCGGTTCGCCGCGGACCAGAACCGTGTAATCATGCGAACGCGCCGCATCGATGGCGACATTGGCGCGGGCCGGGGCTCCGGGATGTTCAATTTCAAGGTCGCCAATTTCGCGCTGGAGCAGGCCTTCGGATTTGGCGAGATCACGGCGCTTTTGCGGATCGCGATCTCGGCTGCGCCTGAACTCGAGGTATTGATCCCTGATGTCGTCTTCCTTCTTTTCCAACTCCGCTGATTTTCCAAGGTAATCGAGCAGTTCGGGAGTTTTTGGAATCTTCGCGAAAAGCGTGGGTTCAAGGCTCGTGCGCGTTGGCTCGATGGTATTGGCGAACACGCCGTAGAGCGAATAATAGTCCTTCGTTGGGATCGGATCGAATTTGTGGTCGTGGCAGCGAGCGCAGGCGACGGTCAGGCCGAGAAACGCCTTCGTGGTGACATCGATTTGATCGGCGATGACGTCGTCGCGCCGGCCGTCAAATTGGTTGCCCAGCGTCAGGAAACCCAGCGCGGCGAGCACGCGCAGATCTTGCGGTCCTTCCTGTTTTTTTGCCTTAGCTTTGGCTTCCCCGGCGGCGACGATGCGATCGGCGGAGAGCTGTTCGGTGATGAATTGGTTGTACGGCTTGTCGGTATTGAAAGCGTCGATCACGTAGTCGCGATAAGTCCACGCGTTCGGGAAGCGCGGATCATCGCGCTTCGGGGCGTCACCCTTCGTGTCGGAGTAACGGGCTACATCCAGCCAATAGCGCGCCCAACGCTCACCGTATTGTGGCGACGCGAGCAAGCGATCAACGACCTTGGCGTAGGCCTCGGGCGAATCGTCCGCGATGAAGCGCTGGATCTCCGGTTCCGTGGGTGGCAAGCCGGTGAGATCGAAGGTGACGCGGCGGATCAGCGTGCGTTTATCCGCAGCGGCGTTGGGGTGAGCCCCGTTCGCCTCAAACGTGGCCAGAACGAAATTATCCACGGGATTTTGAATCCAACCCTTGTCCTTCACAGCGGGAACCGAAGGCTTTTTCACCGGTTGAAAAGCCCAGTGGGCTTTGCCGACGCCGCCGTAACTTTTGCCGCTGGCGGTCATCGCGGGCACGCGCGGATCCGGCGCACCGCGCTTTACCCAATCCGTGAGATCGGCGATTTGTTGGTCGCTCAATTTGCCGCCGTGATCCTTGGGCGGCATCATCAAGTCTTTGTCGGTGTAGAGGATGGCATCGATGAGCACGCTATCGTCGGGTTTTCCCGGAACGACCGCCGGCCCGGATTCACCGCCGAGGAGCATGCCGTCCCGCGTATCGAGCATTAACTTGCCTTTGACCTTGTCCGCTTGGTGGCTGTGGCATTTGTAGCAATCGTCGACGAGAATGGGGCGGATTTTTGTTTCGAAAAACTGCAGATCGGCGGGGCTGATGGCGGGTGTAAGATCGGTCGCGTGGGCCGCCACGGTCGCGAGCAAGTTCGCAACCAGCGGAAGCAGCGCCGCCATTTTATGGAACCACGGCGTCCTCGCTGTGGGTGGTGCGCTGACCGCAGCGAGGTCGCTGCGGCTCCAAGGGGCAGTGCGGTTCACCCGCTCGTCGGGC
>JAYVMJ010000136.1:0-7735 GCA_043759025.1 Verrucomicrobiota bacterium
CCCTTAAATCAGGAACTTCGGCTGAAACCCCAGACGCTCGGCGAAGCGCTGGAGGAACTGGTGGCGCCGGTGCATCTTAAGGAATGGCAGCGCAAAATGAGTTCCTCGCCACAGCCATGAGCTCGCTACATCTGCTTCCCACGCGCACCGCCGGAGCCGCAGAAAACATGGCGATCGATTTCCTTTTACTGCAACGCTACCCGGCAACGGCGCCGCGCTTCCGCCACTATGACTGGCGCGGTCCGGCGTTCACGTTTGGGTTTAGTCAGAAAATTGCCTTCGTCCGCGAAAATCTACCGACCGGCGAGCCGCTCGATCTTTGCCGTCGACCCACCGGCGGCGGGATCGTCGATCACCGCAACGATTGGACGTACACCCTGGTGTTGCCGCGGCCGCATCCACTCTACGACGAACGCGCCCCGCATTCGTATCGCATCGTGCACGAGTGCCTCGCGTCCGCGCTTTCGTCCCTGAGCCAACCGGCGGAATTGAATGCCTTGAGCGAACCTCAGGCGTCTTGCGCCACCGCAACCCCCGAACCGACCGGTGCCATTCCCGGGGTCTGTTTCCAACGCGCGGAACTCTACGACGTCGTGAACAAAGACACCGGACGGAAAATTGCCGGCGCCGCCCAAAAGCGAAACAAGCACGGACTGCTGTTTCAGGGTTCGATCGAAAAGAGCAGCGTGGATTCACTGGACTGGGACGATTTCCAAAACCGCTTCACTTCCGCTTTGGGCAAAGCGTTGAACGTCGGTCCCGCCGCAACCCCGTGGCCCGATTTCAACGAAGATGAGGTGTCGGGCCTGATCGAACAGTATTCCGATCCCCAATGGATCGAGTACCGCTGATCAGCCAACTGCGGCAGCGCGGAGTTTTGGGGCGAGCAAGCTGTAGACGTAGTGGTCGACGTGATGATCGTACAACCACTCGGCCTTGCGCAGCGTGCTCACGCGTTTGAACCCCAGCTTCTCCGGAATTTTTTGCGCGCGCAGATTATCCGTCGCCGTCGCGAGAAACAACCGGTTGAGCTGCAATTCCCCGAACGCATGGTCGACGACCGCCCGGCAGCATTGCGTCATGATCCCTTGGCCTTCGCTGTCCGGCGCGAGCCAATACGCCGGAAACCCCGCGCGATTCGCCCAGTCGATCCGGTTGTGCCCGATCACTCCGACCAACCGCCCGTTCGACCAAATCCCGCACGTAAACGCCCGCGACGCCGCGTTCTCACGTAAGGCGGTCGCAATGTATTTTTCCGTATCCGCCAGCTTTTTTGTCGCGTCCACCCACGGCAGCCATTCCCGCAGCTTCGCGCGGTTCGCCTCGATCAACGCAAAGAGTACCGGCGCGTCCTTCGGCTGAACCAGCCGCAATTCCAGACCCGGATTGATTTTGTGCAGAAGCATTTTGATCGGCTGGCCGGGGCTTTAGACCGGCAGGAAAAAGAAGAGAATCGCGACGACAAAATAAAGCGCAAGGAGCTGGACGCCTTCGAGCCAGTTGCTTTCGCCGTCGCCGCTGATCTGCTCGGTCACAAACACCGCTGCGACCATCGCGATGACCTCCGGCAAGCTGAACTCGAGGCTTAGATGCTTGGGGAAAAAAAGGCTCGCCAACACGAGCACCGGCGTGACAAAGAGGGCGATTTGCAGGCTGGAACCGACGGCGATGCCGATGGCTAAATCCATTTTGTTCTTCAATGCCATCGTCACGGCCGTGGAGTGTTCCGCCGCGTTGCCAATGACCGCGATGACGATCACCCCGACGAAGGTTTCGGTGACCCCAAACGACGAGCGCGCCGCTTCCACCGCCCCCACCAGAAATTCCGACATCCACGCAACCGCACCGGTGGCGATCACGAGCGTCATCACGGCCCGGCGGACCGGCCAGACGTGCTCACCGTTTTCCTCGGACTTTTTATCCTGTTCGCCAGTGAACAAGTCGCCGTGGGTGACGAGGGAAAAAATCAGCAACGCCACGTAACTCAACAGCAGCACGACAGCGATCGCCACCGACAGGTCCTGTTCTGCCACGGGCGTCCATTTGCCCGGGTCTTTGTCGGCCGCAACGTGAAAGACAGTCGGTATCACGAGCGCAAATGCCGCCAGCATCAGCGCGGTGCACGAGGCGCGAACCGCGGTTTTGTTGAATTGTTGGCGCGCATGACGCAGGCCACCGCAGAAAATGGCAACGCCGAGTACAAGGAGGAGATTGCCAATGATCGAGCCCGTGAGGGAGGCCTTCACTACGTCGATCAGCCCGGCTTTAAGCGCCATCAACGCGATGATCAGTTCTGCCGCATTGCCAAAAGAGGCATTCAACAATCCTCCCACGCCCGCTCCCAACCGATGGGAAAGCTGTTCAGTCGCCTCGCCCATGAGCCCGGCGAGCGGCACGATTGCCAGCGCCGAAACCACGAACAGCGCGGTTTCATTGTGCCACGACGGGACGTAGCGAAGACCAATCGCCCCGGGCATAAAAACCATCAGCCAGTTGAGCGAAAGCCATGAGCGAGAAGAGCCGGGTGCCGATGCGGTCATGCAGCCGCGAGTGGATCAAAGGAGAAACTGAAGGTCCAGCCTGACACCGATCGATTCTACAGCGCGGTCTGGGGGTGTATTACATCATTTGTCATTTCAACTACAGTGAGTTTGTTGAGCGACTCATGATAACCCGGGTTACCACGCCGGTGGCAAACGAGGCTGCGCTGTTTTCCGCGCTGCATCCTCAGCTCGCGAAGTGGTTTCGCCAAAGATTCGGCGGATTTTCGCCCGCGCAACGCGCCACTTTGCCCGAGATTCTGGCGGATCGGTCGACCTTGCTTTCCTCACCCACGGGAAGCGGCAAAACGCTGGCGGCCTTTCTGGGCGTTTTCGACTATCTCGCGAAAGCCCATGACCGGGGCGAACTGCCGAAAGGTATCGTCGCCGTTTACGTCTCACCCTTGCGGGCCCTTGCTTATGACATCCAAAAAAATCTCAACGGGCCGCTGGCCGAACTGAGCTGGGATTTCATTCGCGTGGGTTTGCGCAGTGGAGACACGAGCAACAAGGAACGCGCCGCGCAAAAGCGGAAGCCACCGCATATTCTCGTCACCACGCCCGAAAGCCTGACGCTTCTGCTCAGCCAGTTGTCGTGGGTTCAAGCGTTCAAACCGGCGCGATTCCTGATCTTGGACGAATTGCATGCACTCGCGGAAAACAAACGAGGCGCGTTGCTCATGGTCGCCGCGGAGCGTTTGGAGGATATTGTGAACGGCCCGCGGGAAGATGCGCCGCGGCGGCCACTGACGCGGATCGGATTGTCCGCCACGGTCGCGCCGCTTGAAACGGTGGCGGAATTCCTCGTCGGGCCGGGCCGGACATGCCGCATCGCAGAAGTCGCCCAATGCAAGGCTGCGCACATCGAAGTTTTTTCGCCCTTGCGCAAAAATCCCTACCCGCCCGCGGGCTACACCGGCACCCGCGTGCTGCGGGAACTGGGCGAGGTGTTGCGCACCAAGCGAACTACGTTGATCTTCACCAACACGCGCAGTGGCGCCGAGACCATCGGTGTTCGGTTAAAGGATTTTCTTCCGGATCTGGCGCCACAGATCGAAGTGCACCACGCGTCACTCGACCGGACGGTCCGCTTGGAAGTGGAAGATCGTCTGAAGCGCGGCGAACTGCGCGCGGTGGTGTGTTCGACCTCGCTGGAGATGGGCATCGACATTGGCTCGATCGATTTGGTGGTGATGGTTTCCGCGCCGAAAGGCGTGAGCCGCGCCTTGCAGCGCATCGGACGCTCCGGGCATTCCATGGGAGAAACGAGCCGGGGCCTGCTGGTCGCGAGCAACATCAACGATCTGGTCGAATGCGCGGTGACGGCCCGCATGATGGAAAAACGGGAGCTCGAGCTGGTTAAAATTCACGACAATCCGCTGGACGTCCTCGCGCAACACTTGGTGGGATTGGCGATTTTCGAATCGGTGACGCCCGATGAAGCGTTTGCGCTGATGCGACGGAGTTATCCGTTCCGGGAGCTGCCTCGTCCGACGTTCGATCGCGTCCTCCGCTATTTGGAAGGCGGCGGTCTGTCCCTCGAGCGCGTTTACCGGGATACTTTTGGCAAAGTGATCATCGTGGACGGCGTGATGAAAATTCCCCGTCCGAGAGTCGCCCGCGATTTTTATCAAAACGTCGGCACGATCTCCACCGACCAGATGATCCAGGTTAAACTGAAACGGCGCAACCTGGGCCAGGTGGAGGAGTCGTTCATGAAGCGCCTGCGCATCGGCGACGTGTTTGTGTTGAACGGGCGATGTGTACGGCTGGTTAAAACGGAACTGCTCGTCGCAAAAGTGGTTGAAGCGAAAAGCACGCTGCCCACCGTTCCCCGCTGGAACGCCAATAAGATGCCGCTCGCCAGCGGGCTCGCCGCGGAGGTGACTCGGCTCCGCACGGAGGTCGCCGCCCGTCTCGCAAAGATTGGGGCGGTGGAAATCAATGTTGCGAATGCCAGCGCGTGGCTGACGGAGAACTACGGACTATCGGTCGGAAACGCGGCGGCGATTATGCAGCATTTTCGTTTGCAGGCCGAAGTATCCGCGATCCCGACCGCCGATTCCTTCCTGATCGAACGCGTCCCGGATGGGGAATTGCGCCACTATTTTTTTCATTCCCTCATTGGACGTTCAGCGAACGATGCCCTCTCGCGCATCATCGCCCAACGGCTGCAGCAAACGAAAGGCGGCAACGCGCTCGTCACCATCGACGACTACGGATTCATGTTCAGCCTGCGGGAGTTTCAGGACATGGAGCTGCCGGAGTGGCAGCGACTTTTTCAGCCAGACGGAGCGGACGAGTCGCTGCGCCGGGCGCTGGAAGAAGCTTCACTCGTGAAATGGCAATTTCGCATCGCCGCGCAGACCGGATTAATGGTCCCGCGACGCATGCATGGCAAGGAGCGCGGCTCGCGGTCGTTGCAATGGAGTTCCGAAATTATTTTCAACGTGCTCCGACAATATGAGCCCGATCATCCCCTATTGGTGGAAGCTTACAAGGAAGCCACCCTGCGGTTTCTCGATCTGCCGCGCGCCGTGGAATTTCTCGCAGGGGTTTCAGCCTGCCCGTGGAAATTGCTCACGACGGAACGCGTCAGCCCTTTTTCCTTCGGCATGTACGTGACGAAAATCAAGGAGACGATGAGCCTCGAAGATCCTGAAACGACGATCGAGCGGTTGTATCACGAAATGTACGGTTCACTGACGGAAGCCGCCACTTCACCGGCGCACGAGGTGGTTACTGTCCGAATACCAAAGAGCCGCCCATGAAGGGCACCGAAATTCAACCGGACGTGTGGCTCGATGCGCGACGCGCGGTTTATTTTTCAAAAACGAAATCCTTGGCGGTGGCGGATCTTCATTGGGGTTACGCCGCAAGCCACCGGGCGGCGGGAAATCTTTTGCCGACATGGGGGGACGCCGAAATCGCGCACGGTCTTTCCAGGCTCATTTCCGACTACCAGCCAAGGGAAATGATCTGGGTGGGCGATTCGTTGCATGCATTAAGCGGTCGCTCACCGGCGGAGGCCTTTCTCCGTGACAGTCCCGTCCCCGTGGCGATTCTGCCGGGCAATCACGACCGAAAATGGAACGTAGCCAAGGAACCAACGACTTCCCGCGGGGCGTATTTCTTCCATCACGGCGATGCCGCACTGGAAATTCCTTCCGACCGCATTGAGGTCATCGGGCATTTCCATCCCGCGTTCAACTGGTACGACGGCGCGGGTGGTCGCGTAAAGCTGCCGGCGCTCGTGCGCAGTGCGCGGAAAATCATCCTGCCCGCATTTTCACCTTGGGCTGCAGGTACGCCATGGAATTCATCGCTGGCGGAAGACGATCAACTGTGGGTGATTGCCCCACGGCGGATCTTTCCCGTCACAGCGGAATTGTTACGCAAATCGCGACGCTGAAGCCGTTGGCGCTGGCCGGAAATTAGCCTTTCACAAGAGTTATCACGCATTCGAGATGCCGCGTCTGGGGGAACAAGTCGAAGGGCTGAACGGCCGTCAACTGATAGCCGGCGGCGAGAAATCCCTTCAAGTCGCGCATTTGCGTCGCCGGATCACAGGAAACGTAAACGACCGCGCGTGGACTGAAGGCGAAAAGTTGCGCGAGGAAAGCCTCGTCACATCCCTTGCGCGGCGGATCGATAATGACGGCCGTGTCGCCGCCGGGAAACGTCAGCCCGGTAAAAATCTGCGCCGCGTCGGCGGCGAGAAAGGTGGCGTTAGCGATGCCGTTGGCGGCGGCGTTTTCCGCGGCGAATCTGACCGAGGTCGCGCTCAACTCGACCCCGGCAACCTTTTCAAAAGCGGAGGCGCAAGACAGCGCAAACAGGCCGCTTCCACAGTAGGCGTCGACGAGAAATCTCGCGCCACTTCCCCCCGCCTGCTGGCGCACATACGCGGTGAAGGCCGGTAAAATGAAGGGATTATTCTGGAAAAAATCCCGCGCGAGAAAATGCAACTGGAGCTGCGGCGACCCCGCCGCGGAACTGCCCGCTGCCGACATCGGCTGCGTTCCCGTTTGATCAATCACTTCGGTGATGATCGCATCGTAATCGGTGGTGACCCCTTCTTTCGCGTGCCGGAGAAGCAAGGTCGCGCCTCGCTCATACTCGCCCGCTGCAGCCTTCGTTCGAACACGCTCGCGCGCTTCGGGGAGCTTGGCGTTGATTTCCGGCGTAGCGATGGGGCATTCCGGAACATCCACCAACTCGAACCGGTTGGCCGCCTTAAGAAATCCGATCGGCAGAGTGGCGGCGGCCACCCGGATTGCCTCCGGGTCTGCAACGGAGGAGGCCGGGACTCGCGGCGGATTAAAATGCGGTGTGATCTTCGACCGGTAGCCAAACTCCTTGGGCGAAGGGATCACCGCTGCCACGGAAAATTCCACCCCGGCCATGTATTTCAGAAGCTCTTCGACCTGTTGGCGCTTCCATTTCAACTGTTCGGCGTAGGTGAGGTGCTGGTACTGACAGCCGCCACAACGCCCAAAGAGCGGGCACTTCGGATCGATGCGATGCGGGGACGGCGTCAGGACTTCGAGCAGGTCGGCCTCGGAAAAATTCTTGTGATTGCGATAAACGCGCACTTTCACGCGTTCGCCGGGCAGCGTGAAGGGGACCATCACGACCCACCCTTTCGAATGCTCGAGTTTCGATTCTGGATCTTGGATTTCCGGGATCGAAACGCGACCGAGGCCCACGCCCAGATTGGTCAGAGTGGAGATTTCGAGCTCAAGCTCTTGGTGATACGGAAACGGTTGGCCGTTGAATTTCTTTTTGCCCACGGAATACACAGAACACACCGAAGAGCCCCGTAAAAGGAAATTGCTGCGATCTGTTTCCGTGTATTCCGTGTATTCTGTGGTTCCCCCTGCCGAAAAGATCACCAGCCTCCAAAATCCGCGCGTCAAACAGCTCGTCAAGTTGCGCGATCGTCGCGACCGGGATGAGGCCGGGCTGTTTTTAGTCGAGGGTTACCGGGAAGTTCGACGGGCTTTGGAAAAGAACGTCCGACTCCAGGAACTCTATTTCAGTCCGGAATGGTTTCTGGGTGAAAATGAGCCGGCCCTGATCGAACAGGCCCGCCAAGCCGGGGCGCAATTGTTCGAATTGTCGAAAGACGCATTCGCGAAATGCGCCTACCGCGACCGCCCGGATGGATTGCTGGCCGTGGCACCGCAATGGAA
>JAYVMJ010000137.1:0-7002 GCA_043759025.1 Verrucomicrobiota bacterium
AGCGATCAGAAACCGTTCCGATTCCCGACGGTGAACCCGTGGATCTGATCAGCGCGCTCGTGCAGACGCGCGACTGGAATCTGAAACCCGGGGAGAAACGCGATCTACTGGTGCAGTTTGGCAGCGATTTTTATCCGCTAACGATCACGGCGGAAGGTTATGAAGAAGTGCGAACGCCGCTCGGCACTTACCAGACGCTCGTGCTGATACCGCGCATGGAAAAGGATCCCAAAGGCATGTTCAAGAAAGGCGGCGAAATCAAAGTCTGGATTTCGCAAGACCTGAGCAGTCTTCCCGTCAAGATGCAGCTGAAACTGAATTTCGGCTCGGCCACGCTTTTGTTGAGCGACTACAAGGGCCCTCCGCCCGGCAAGAAGTCACCGGTCTCGAATTGAAACCGCCACGGTTTCGCGGCCCAGATCGGGCCGGCGTAATCGACTCCGATCCGGGGGCCGATTTTTATTTTGCGACGGGGAACTTCGATTCCGACGTCCTCCAAATGCAACCCACTCGCCGGTTCTACGCTGAGTCCGTTGAGTCGACGATCGATCTGCAGTCGTTTGGTTAAACGTCCCGGCCCGACAATCTCGCCCGCCCCACGAATCAGAATTGCCGCCGGATGCCCCGGAGGACCAACCACGAGGTTCAGCATCTCGTGAATTCCATAACAAAGATAAACATACCAAACGCCGCCCGGCTGATAAAGCACCTCAGTCCTTTTGGTGCGCCCTTTGCTTGCATGGCAGGCGAGATCACTTTCGCCGTCATAAGCCTCGACCTCGTTGATCAACACCCGTCGTTCACCCGTTTTCGTTGTTCGCACTAAAGCCTTGCCCAACAGCGATTTTGCCAAGACCAATGGGTCCTCACCGCGTAGTTCCTCCGGTTTAATGATGCGGGCCATCGGCTCCATTAGGTTTACCTTTTCGCGACTCGCAAGAGGGTGGATGCCGAATAATTTTCAGTTTAACGGAGTCATTTACGGAAATCGTAAATAAATCCTTGATTCCCCCCACCGGACTCACCTTATTTCGACCCTTTGAACTTATGAAAGCCACTATTAAAACGCAGGGGAAGCAGTTCTCGGTCAGCGAGGGCGACATTCTCATTGTAAATCGCTATCCCAAGACCGAAACCGGCTCCACGATCGAAATTAACGAAGTCCTCGCAGCTGGTGAAGGCGCGAGCTTCCAAGTCGGCACTCCTTTCCTCGCCGGTGCTTCCGTGACCGCAAAGGTCTTGGAAAACAAGCGCGCCAAGAAGGTCATCATCTTCAAGAAGAAGAAGCGCAAGGGCATGGAGCGCAAACGCGGCCATCGCCAGGAGCTTTCGGTCATCAAGATCGAATCCATCACCGTTTAAGGATCCACTACCATGGCACATAAAACAGGTCAGAAGTCATCGAGCAACGGTCGCGACAGCACATCGAAGCGGCTCGGCGTTAAATTATTTGGCGGCGAAAAAGTACTCGCAGGCGGCATCATCGTCCGTCAGCGCGGTTCCAAGCATCATCCCGGCAAGGGAGTTGGCGTTGGCCGCGATTGGACGCTCTTTGCTCTCCGTGACGGCACCGTCGAATTCGACAAAGCTCATCGCAAGGTGAACGTCGTCTAAAACGACCTACCGGCTTTCATAATTATTTCAGGCGCATCTTTTGAGATGCGCCTTTTTTGTGGGCGGAACGCGAGGTTGCCTGAGCGAACAAGTTTCCTTTCGCTAGTCGCGTGTCTGACCGCCTCCAAGATCTCCAACGCCAGCGAGCCCTCGTCCAAGAACAACTCGCGTGGCTCGATCGCGAAATCGCGGCGATCCAGAAAACGAAAATTTCCGTGCTGCCGCCCGAGCCTGCAGCGATCGTGATACCGGCGACTGCACCGAAAAGCGCGCCGATCAGTTTCGGTGACGTCGCAGCCGCCGAACGCGCCGCCGAGGAAATCCTCGCGCAATACCAACAGGAAAGCCAATCGCTCCAAAAGACCGTCAAGCGCGGTTGCTTCCTCTATTTCATCGCCGCCTTGGGCCTGCTTGTGCTCGGCGTTTTCGCGCTGTATCTGGTAAAGAGAGGATAACGCGGAAGTCGGAACAACGCCCGTCAGTGGTAGGGCGGAATATCCCTATTCCGCCGCGATTTTAGCTACAATTTCCGCGCGCTCCCCGAACGGCGTGTTAAGGATAACTCGCCCTACCTCCGGACGGTCCCCGTCGTTGCTCACAGCGTTACGCGCTGGCCGTTGGCGTTCCACGATTCCCAGACGGCTTCCGTGAAACGCATGTATTCCACGCCTGCGGCGAAGTCCGTTAATCGCACCGGTTTCCCTTCGCGAATACTATCGATGAAATCCGCCTCCACCCGCCAGCTGCCGCGCTTTTCGGCTTTTATTTCGACCAGCTTCTCCGCGTCGCGTCCACGCGTCATCCACAGTTCGTTTCTCGCCAGATCGAGCCGCAGGCCGGCTTTGCTTCCGTGCAAACGGATCTCACTGCGCGAGGCGCTTCGCTCAACGCCGCTGAAATGACCGACGAATCGTGCGCCATCCGCGACGCGCGTTCCGGACGCCGCCGCGTAATTCCCCAACACGGTGACGCTCTCAGGAATGGTCGTTGATTGCATGCCGCCGTCACGATCCTTGCGCTCCTTGCTGAAAATGGCGGCGTCCGCGATCACCGACGACACTCCCCGGCCGAACCAGCGCATCACCATTTCATAATAGATGCCGAGATAGAGGGTGTTTTTTCCACTCAAGGAAAAATCCTGGCGCCAACTCAACGGCAGTGAAGTGTCCGCGAGGGCATCGGACGTGGCGGTCAACAGCACCTCCCGGAGCTCGCCGAGCTCACCACTTTGCAGCAGGTCGATGATCGTCGCATCGAATGGCAGTGACATCGGCGCGGGGACGATTTGCGCGACGAGTGTGGGTCGCGCCAGCGATTCGCCGTGCATCATTTCGGCCTCGGCGAGATTCCGGGCCATCCGCGCTTCGGTCAAAACGTGCTTGCCCGCCCTGAGCGCAGCGGTCGCCAGTTTGCCATGCAAATTCGGCCAGGTTCCGATGCAAACCGCGTCAATCTCCGGCGATTCGACGATGTCGCGCCAATTGTCCGTGACCGTCGCGATTCCAAATTCCTTCGCGACCGCTTCACCCGACGCCTGCGTACGATTGCACACCGCAGTTACTTCGACCCCGGGTATGGTCTGGAATGCCGGAATGTGTTTCGCCCGGGTATTGCCACCGGCCCCGAGCACTCCAATGCGAATCGCGTTGCTCATCGGGAAAACGTCGACCGGTTAACTTGTCGGTGAGTCTGACCCAGTCGCTGCAGCGGGTTCGCTGAGCGACATCTGCTCTTCTTCGGTCTCGTCGAGTCCCATGTCGGCGTCGTTGGCCGGCTTTGGATTGTTCGCGGTTTGCAACCACGCGTCGATTTGCCGTGGAGACAAGACGTCTGACGACGGCAGCTCATCGAGCGATTTAATTCCAAGAAATTCAAGGAACGCGTCCGTGGTTCCGTACTGGATCGGACGACCGGGCTGGTCGGCACGGCCGACGACGTAGACCAAATCGCGTTCGAGCAATTTCGCCAAACCGGCATCCGCCGACACCCCGCGAATCTGCTCAATTTCCGCCCGGGTCACGGGTTGCCGGTAAGCGACCACCGCCACGGTTTCCAACGCGGAACCGGTCAGCCTGACCGGCGGCGGTTCATTGCGCAGCAAACGAACCCAGCGCGCAAAACGCGGATGCGTCACGAGTCGCCAGCCGCCGTGTCCTTCCACTAAAATGATTTCGCTATCCGCTGCCTGCAACTCGAGCGAAATGGTGTCGATGGTCTCGCGAATCTGCGTCGTCGTCACGAGCGTCGGCACTTCGCGGTAAAATTCCTCGTCTTCAACCGGTGCCGGTACGGTTGTCTCCACCACGGCGGCGGGCTCGGTCGTTTCAGATGCGCCGGCTGTCACTTGGGGTTGCTCCTCCCCCTCCGCTCGGGCAGTCGGCTCCTCGGTCAATGGCAGCGCGGTAGCCTGCTCGTGAAAGCGGCTGATCGCGGTTTGAATGTCTTTGACGGAAAGCGACCCGTTCGAGGCGAACAGCATCACTTTTAATACGCGTTTGAGATCGAAGGCCATGCTTTGTCCCTCAGTGAATGCGGGCCTCCATCACCCAAGCAATCCCGAAAATAGTCACCGTCGATCGGCACTCGGCCAGTCCTCGACCCCCAATCCGCCGATCGGCGTCACGGACCAACTTTCACGCCGTTCGTTTTCGGCTAGCCCCCGCCGATGGCAAGCGTTACTCCTTACCAACTATGACATGGGACCGTTTCAAATCGCTTTATTACACGAATGCCAAACTCGGCCTGTCCGTTGACATCAGCCGCATGCCTTTTCCTGACGACTTTCTGGCGTCGATGGAACCGAAGATCGCCAAAGCCTTTGCCGACCTCGCCGCCATCGACGGCGGAGCGATTGCGAATCCCGACGAAAACCGCATGGTTGGCCATTACTGGCTGCGGAATCCCGATCTCGCGCCGACCCCGGAAATTCGCGAAGAAATCACTTCAACCTTGGACACGATTAAAACTTTTGCCGCCAAAGTCCACAAGGGCGAGATCTCGACCGCTGCGGGTAAATTCAAGGAAGTGCTGGTCATCGGCATCGGCGGGTCCGCCCTCGGACCGCAATTCGTCAGCCACGCCCTCGGCCGCTTGAAAGGGGGACGCGACAAGATGGGCGTTTCCTTTTTCGACAATACCGATCCCGACGGCATGGATTACGTGTTGAAAGGTCTCGGCAGCCGACTGAAGCAAACGCTGGTGGTTGTCATTTCAAAGTCGGGCGGCACGGCGGAAACCCGCAACGGCATGCTCGAATCACAAGCCGCCTTCAAAGCCGCCGGGCTCGACTTTTCGAAGCATTATGTGGCCGTCACCGGCGACGGATCCAAACTCGACCAGATCGCGAAAGACGAAGGCTGGCTCGCTCGTTTTCCGATGTGGGATTGGGTCGGCGGACGGACCTCCGAGCTGTGCGCCGTTGGCCTGCTGCCCGCGGCGCTTCAAGGCATTAAAATCGACCAAATGCTGGCCGGCGCGGCCGCGATGGACGCAGTGAATCGCAAGAAATCCCTGCGCGACAACCCCGCCGCGCTCGTCGCACTGATGTGGTACTGGGCAACGAACGGTCGCGGCGCGAAGGACATGGTGGTGTTGCCTTACAAGGACCGGCTCCTGCTTTTCTCGCGTTACCTTCAGCAGTTGGTGATGGAATCGCTCGGCAAGGAAAAGGATCTCGCCGGCAACATCGTGCATCAGGGCATCGCCGTTTACGGCAACAAAGGCTCGACTGATCAACACGCGTACGTCCAGCAACTCCGCGACGGCGTGAACAATTTCTTTGTGACGTTCATCGAGGTCTTGAAAGACCGCGCCGCCGATACCTCGATGCAAGTCGAACCCGGCGTGACCAGCGGTGATTTCCTCCAAGGATTTATGCTCGGCACCCGCGACGCCCTCAGCGAAAGCGATCGCTATTCGATCACGATTACCGTGCCCGACGTTTCGCCGAAAACCATCGGCCTGTTGATCGCACTTTATGAACGCGCGGTCGGACTGTACGCTTCGCTGGTCGGCATCAACGCCTACCACCAACCCGGCGTCGAAGCCGGCAAAAAGGCCGCGAGTGGTGTCATTACCCTCAAACTCGCCATCGATACCGCCATGAAAGCGGCCCCCGGCACGGCGTTCACGGCGGAGTCGCTGGCCGCAGCTATCGGACAAACCGCGAAGACGGAAACCGTTTTCAAGGTCTTGGAGCACCTCGCCTCCAATCCCGGCAGCGGCGTGGCCAAAACCCCCGCGAAATCGTGGTACGAATCCACTTACACGAGATCCGCTTAACGGCGTCCTGGGCGGAACTTTCGGTCAACAACCGGTTCACATCTGCACCCTCAAAACCTCAAGTCGGTCAGAATCAAAGGAAAGTTGCAGACCGGTCATTATTTCGTATCTAAGAGAAAAACATGCCTAACTTCCGCAAAACGCTTTTTGTGTTAATCGTGTCGGCGCTCGTGCTCCTGGGCTTCTCGGCGTGCAGTGTTCCCCAGCAGGATTCCTCCATTCCGTGGAGCCGTCCCGCCGACTGGGAAGGCCGCATTCCAGGCATGGGCAGCTGAGTTTCACCAGATGACCTTTCGCCCGGCGACGTCATGACGGTGCCCGCCGAAAATACCTCGCTGACCCCTCAACCGGGTCACCTCTACGTCGTCGCCACCCCGATCGGCAACCTGGCTGATTTGAGTCATCGTGCACGGGCAATTTTGGGCAGCGTTGATCTTGTGGCGTGTGAAGACACGCGAACCACCGGCGCCATGCTCACGCGTTTCGGGCTCCATCGGGAATTGGTCGCCTACCACGACTACAACGAGACGGAGGTTGCGGAAAAACTCACCGGGCTGATCGCCGAGGGAAAATCAATCGCGGTCGTCAGCGATGCGGGCACGCCCGGCTTAAGCGATCCCGGATTTCGAATCGTGCGGGCGTGTCGCCGGCGCAACTTGCCGGTGATTCCCGTACCCGGCGCCTGCGCACTGATCGCGGTGTTGTCAGCCTCGGGATTGCCGACCAACGGGTTTCTGTTCGCCGGATTTCTTCCGCCAAAGACCTCGGCGCGCGCGGGATTCCTGGAAAAGCACCGTGATTTCGACTACACGCTGGCGCTCTACGAAAGCTGTCATCGCATCGATAAGTTCGCAGCGGAAATCGTGGAGGTTCTCGGGGGCGAGCGTGTGGTCTGCATCGCCAAGGAGGTGACCAAACTCCACGAGACTTTCCTGATCGGCCCGGCGGCTGAGGTTCAGGCCCGGCTGCTCAAGGGAAGTTTGAAAGGAGAATTCGTCGTACTGGTCGCGCCGAAGGACTTTACGCTTTGAATCGAGGACCATGAACACTATGAAAAAAATATTCCTTGGATTGTGCTCCACCGCGCTGTTTTCAGGTTGTGCTGTC
>JAYVMJ010000138.1:0-5044 GCA_043759025.1 Verrucomicrobiota bacterium
GTATCGAGGCGGTTGTTTAACATCGCATCGACGTCATAGACCAATTCACGCGGAATGGAATTCTGGTTGGCCGTAAGTCCGATCTCGAGCGCACTCATCGCCCATTCCACCGCCGGCCAGTGCAAGGTCGTGAAACGCGCGCCCACCCCCAGCGTACTGCGTCCAAGCTTGTCGCCCGCGCTCGGGAAAATCGTGGAAGAGGAGTCGTGCTCCTGAATGAGATTCTTGAGCTTCAGCAGATTATTCCACGTCGCGGGAAACACGGTCGCTGTGCCCAGCGAAGCGCCGCTGCTGAGCGGCTGTGCGTCCGCGTGTAGTTTCCAGGCACAATCGCCCTGGGCATTTTCCAGCAACGTAAATTCGCCGGCGGCAGTGGCGAAACGGCTCTTGGGATACTCCTTGATTTTGCCCGCGCCGACGTCGGCGAGCAACGCATGCCAGTCGAGACAGAAGTCGGGACTGACGCAGGGATTCTGCGCGATGCGCAGACCATTCTTGAGGAGGAATTGATTGATGGAGGACATGGGAGAAAAGGAGTTTAAGAAACCACGGATTTCACGGATGAACACGGATAAATTCACCGAACTATCCGCCGCCACTTTAATTCGGCGTGTTTAAAATTCAACAATAGGGCGAGGCGTAAACGAGTGATGGCAAGATAACCGATCATTTGGGCGTTGTGCGTGGAATTGAAATCATCAGCGACCTTTGGATCGGCAATAACAACATCATCGACGATCATGTCGGGCACCAAGGTATCGACCACCTGACCTTCATAGGTGATTTCAAAACGCCTTTGTTGATCCACCCGATGACCTCTCTTTCGCAGTTCGATCACCAGTGCGTTCTCATAGGCTTTTTCATTCAAACCTGGCTTGAGTGTGTTCAACACCTTCATGGCGGCGCCAATAATGGCTTCGCTCAGCTCCGCATGAATCAGCTTATCCGTGTCCATCGGTGAAATCCGTGGTTAAATGGATGGCAAAATCAGATCGTCATCGCGTGGTAGCCGCCGTCCACGATGAGTTCTTCACCGGTGACAAAAGAGCCGGCTCCGTCGCTGGCGAGCAGCAACGTCGCGCCAATCAATTCGCGCGCCTCACCAAAACGTTTCATCGGCGTGTGGCCCATGATGTGCAACACGCGTTCGGGCGTGAGCACCTTCTTGTTCTGCTCGGCCGGAAAGAAGCCGGGCACGAGCACATTCACGCGCACCTTGTGCGGCGCCCACTCGCGCGCGAGATTGAGCGACAGATTATGCACCGCGCCCTTCGTCGCCGAATAGGTAAACACGCGGGACAGCGGCACCACCCCCGACATCGAACCGAGATTGATGATCGACCCACCCTGCCCGCGCTCGACCAGGTATTTTCCGAAAACCTGGCAGCCGAGAAAAACGCCCTTCAGATTGACGCGCACGATGCGGTCAAATTCCTCCTCTGTGATGTCGAAGAAAGGCGTCGCGGAATTAATGCCGGCACCATTGATGACCACATCGACGCGCCCACTGCGTTTGATCACCGCATCGAGCAGCCCTTGCACCTCCGCCTTGCTGGTCGCCTCGGCGGCGTGAAACCACGCCTTGCCGCCCGCAGCCGCGATCCGGGCCAGACGTGCGTCCGCCTTTTCCTGACTCCGGCCGACGAGCACGACCTCCGCCCCGGCGCCCGCGAGCCCTTCCGCCATCGCGCCGCAGAGTTCGCCCGTGCCGCCAATGACAACGGCGACCTTGCCAGTTAATCCAAAGAGTTGGTTGAGGTAATCGGATGAATTCATCGGCATAAAAATTGGTGGTTAGCCTACAAACCACGATGGTTTTTCAGCGGGTGGGACAATGGTTGAAACGCTCTTTCACTAATGAAAGAACAGTCCGCTAATGAAAAAACATTTGTCCGATACCGCAAGACAAGAGCCAATCTTTTCCATGCGCCTCGGACGCAAAACCACGCGATCATTGACCATAAGTCACCTTTCTGCCCCGCACGGTTCAACAGCAAAGCGGACCAAGCTAAGCGGTCGCCGTAACTCCTCGTTGATTCACGATCTCACGTCTAGGCGACGCGCACCATTCTAGCGGCTGATTATCACTTCTTCCGTGCCTCCTGAGTGCCGTCGTCAGGCGCTGTGTGAGGGACCGACATCGCAGCCGGCGAACTGATTTTATATCCCTCCTCCAGTATCTCATTCACCGCTTTCCACTCGTCTTCGGCGACCGGAAAATCTCCCCCGCTTCCTTTCCAGTAAATGCGAAGTTGTTTGCCATTGATAGCCGCCACCGAAATCACCATTTCGTCACCCTTGTAGAAATAAGCGGTCCGCCAGCCCGAACAAAGACAGTTATCTCGGTCGGTGATGGACACCTTCGCAACGGCGTCGCTCATCCGACGAATCCAAGCCGGATCGCGCAGAAAAGTTTCACGATTCTTCTTTTCCTCCTCCCCGCGAAAGCCGACGTGGTCCGCGCTCGCCATCATTGCCGCAGCGCGCGCAGGCACATTCTTGAGGAAATTAGGATCAGCCAATTCCGCCCGATAGCGCTTATCGTTGGCGGTGTTTTCGGTAATTTGCTTATCGGGATCGCGGAGCCGCTTGATGTCCCCGTACGCCACAAGAGTTCCCCGCCACCAGTCCTTCGGGCCGGCAAATCGACTTCCAACCGAAAATACGATGGACGCCTCTTTGATGAAATCGGCGTGCTTCCGGTCCGGAATATTGGACCGGTGGCGAAGAATGAGCGCATATTCGCCGCGAGCCAGCGTCACGGGCGAAAATCGCGACAGGGCAACAACCGCCGGTTTTCCTTGAAACTCAGGCCAATCGATCCAGAGCGCAATCCGCTCGACCCCTGGACCCCGCGACGGCCATTCCGCGACCATCGGTTTTTGATCAAAGGCCGTGGTCGAAACCGTAATCGGCTTATGGGAAATGTTATGAAGAGCGACATCAATGGTTAGGACCGCTCCATCCCATTTCCACGTCGTTCCGTCGGAAGTAAGTGAGTCGTCCAACGTAGCATCTACTTCCAACCGCAAGCCACCTGCTTCCCGTCGCCCAGGATGGGATTGCTTCAAGTCGTCGATGGCTGGAGATCGTTCCGCCCAACCTAGCATCGGCCAGATGAGAAAAATAAGAAAAACTCTGCGCATAAACAGGCAACTCATGACAGTTCTACGTTCCACGACGAATTTCATTAGCTCAAGCTCGCTTTCATTCACTTTCAGCTGCCGATTGCAGCGAAATTATCCGGACGACGGGTCGCGCGTATTGTGCTAAGGTCAGCGAATGAGAATGACTGGTACCCAGATGTATGCGCGACTGCTGGCGAGCGATGCTAGTTTTAACGGGCGCTTTTTCTTCGGTGTTACCTCGACCGGAATCTATTGTCTGCCGTCGTGCCGGGCCCGGAAGCCGAAACCGGAAAACGTGAAGTTCTTTCCCACCGCCGAGGCCGCGCGAGCGACGGGATTGCGCGCTTGCAAGAAATGCCACCCCGACGATTTCGCCCGCGGTGCCGATCCCGTGCTTGAGACCATCGAAGCCGTGGTGGCGGAAATCCGCGCCAACCCCGCTGCGTTTCCCGACGTGCGCACCGTCGTGCAGCGCTCCGGGTTCGGTGCAACGCGGGTGTTCGAATTATTCCGGCTGCACTACCACACGACTCCAGCTGATTTGCTTTTACGGGCGCGTCTCGACGCCGCGAAAAAAGTATTGATCGAGAGCGAGCGGGGACTCGCGACCATCGCGAGTGACGTTGGCTTCGAATCGTTATCCGTGTTCCATGAGCATTTTCGAAAATCCAATGGACTCACCCCCGTCGTTTACCGCGAGTTGTCGACGGAAAGGATTTTCAAAATCGCCCTGCCTGCCGGCTATTCGCTGGGTTATCTTCGTCGCGCGCTCAGTCGCGACACCCACAGTCTGACGGAGCGATTGGAAAGAGATCTCTATACCACCGCCGTGTTAGTCAGCAGTGGACCGGCGATCCTCACCATGAAGTTGGGACCGAAGTTGATCCAAGCAGAGGTCAGTGCGCCACCGGTGGCGTCGGCGATTAATACGAACAAGCGAACAACCCTTCCGTCGGCGGTGGAGGCGCACGCCGTTGCGGTGGGGTTGCTCGGCCTTGATCAAGCCGCCGCGGCTTTTGCACGACTCGCGAAACGTCTGGGGCTCACGCGACTCACTGCGGGCCGGAACGAACTGCGCATCAGCCAGACGCAGTCCGTTTATGAAGGACTGCTGTGGTCGATCATTGGCCAGCAGATCAATTTCGCCTTTGCCTGCCTGCTTCGCCGGCGCTTGGTCGAGCGAGTGGGCCTCGCTCTCGGCAACGGACTCTTCGCTCCACCAACGCCACAAGCGGTGGCCGCGCTTACCGCCGACGATCTGCTTCCGCTGCAATTTTCCCGATCGAAAGCGGACTACGTCATCGCCACCTCGCGCCTGATTGCTGACGGGAAACTCGATCTCGACGCCCTGCGCACCATGTCCGCCACTCGCGCCGAACGCACACTGCTCGCCATTCGCGGGCTCGGGCCGTGGTCCGTCAACTACATCATGATGCGCGCTCTGGGTTTTCCAGATTGCGTGCCGCTCGGCGATACCGGCGTGACGAGCGGACTTCTCGCGCTGCTCAAGCTCGACGAGCGTCCCGACATCGATGCCACCAAACGACTCATGGCAGTTTTCTCACCTTATCGCAGCCTCGCGACCACCCATCTCTGGCAATTCAATCATCCGATTCCATGACTTTTTACTTCGATACGTTTTCAACCCCACCCGGCGATTTCTCCGTCGCGGTCAACGACGCCGGCGCGCTCATCGCCACTGCGTTTGGCGGCAGAAAAAGCCTTCAAAACAGAATGAAATCTGGCCATTCGCTAGTGCGCGACGAATCCAAAACCCGCCACGTGCGCCGGCAAGTGTCCGACTACTTCGCCGGCAAAAGAAAAGCGTTCGATCTGCCGCTCGCGGCGGCCGGCACGCCTTTTCAACAAAGCATATGGACCGCGTTGCAACAGATCCCATTCGGGGAAACGCGCTC
>JAYVMJ010000139.1:0-4970 GCA_043759025.1 Verrucomicrobiota bacterium
CCCGCGGCAAAAATCGTTTTAAAATCACGCGGTTGGCCTCACCGGGTGAATGGCAGCTGATCCTGATCGTCGCTTCGCTCCTACTCGCGGCTGCGCTCGTCGTGCTGTTGTTGCAAAGCTACCAACGTGCTGGCACGTGGGCCAAGCCGACCGCACTGATCGCGAGCCTTTTCGCGATGGTACTGGCCGCATCGGCCACGCTGAGTTTGCACGCTTATGGCAACCTCGCCGATCCCGAAGTAGCGTTGGTGTGGAGGGCCACCACGCTTTTCAGCATCCCGACCGACGTCAACACCAAGCAAAAAAATTCCCCGCTCTCCGCCGGTTCGATTGCAGTGGTGGAAAAGACATTCCTCGGCTGGACGAAATTGGATTTTCCCGGTGGCCAATCCGGCTGGGTCCGCACTGAGGATCTGACGAAGTTGTACCGGTAAATCCACTTGGATAGAAACGGCATTTCCACCCAGACTTCCACCATGGTTCCGTCCGGTCGTAGCGAGCCACCCACCAGGGGTTGCTAATCGAGCTCGACCAATGATAAGCGCCCGTCGAGCTCGGACCCACGCGTTGACATTCATCCAGCCCACGCCACCATAGCCGGCATGTCCCTCGCCGAGTTAAAGTCTGAGCTGGAACGACTCCCTGCTGCGGAAAAGAGCTATCTCGTCGCATATCTCAAACACTCCGCCCGCCGCCAGGAAGCCGGATATGCCGCATCCCTCGACGCGAGCTGGCAGCTGATGGAGTCGGGCGAAAAAGTCTCGCTGGAACAAGCCCTGCATTTGAGTCGTGAATTGGGCAAAAGCGGAGCCTGACGATGGGCTACGAGTTTTGGCTCTCCGCCGAAGCCTCACGGGCTTTGTTGGGCAGTGAACGCCGGGTACGCCTGCAGATGGAGCAAGTGTTACTCCAACTCAGTTCCACTCCGTTTACCGACGCTGATTTTGAAGAGCGGTCACCCGCAGGCCGGACATATGCCGTAAAGTGCTTCGATAAAATCATCGTCACGTACTGGGTTGACCACGCCACCAAGGAAGTACGAATCATCCGCTTGGAAAGCGTTTGATAAAAACTTGGGCAGCTCTCACCCTCCCTCGCCCTTATCTTTTGCTTTTGCTTACCCGAGCATAACAACACACCCACCTCACCTATTTACCGGAATCAAAACTTAAACTAAACCATTTCGCGTAGCTTCGGCTGCTGTCCGCATCGAAACCTAGGAAATTTCGCAGGACTTACGAAAGGCCGCGCTTGAAGTGCGCCCCACTGGGGGCGCATTGAAAGCGTTCTTTCGTGGGCTCTCCTAGGTGCCTGATGCGGGACGCAAGTAAGTGCGTCCCTTTTCGTTTTCGGGCACCAAGGATGAATCCACAAAGGACATCCGCAGACACCGGCTTGATGCACACGCGCGAAGCATCAGCCCATGTCGAAAATTTCTTCGGCGGCTGCGAACCCGTTGACGGCCCCCGCCGATGCGACGACGCCTCGCCTGCCCCTCACTTCAGCCGATCCGCTCGCGCCTCGTTACGAGCAATTGCAGGCGCTTTTCCCTATGGCGGTCACCGACGGCCGGGTGGACTTGGATAAATTGCGCGCGCTCATGGGCGAGCATGCCGCCACCGGTCCCGAACGCTACGGGCTTTCGTGGGCCGGCAAGAGCGACGCGCTCAAGACACTCCGTCAACTTACTACCGCCACACTCCTGCCCGCGCCGGCGGAGTCGGTGAACTGGGACAACACCGGAAACGCGATCATTGAGGGCGACAATCTCGAAGTCCTTAAAGTGCTCCAGCACGCCTACCATGGAAAGGTAAAGCTCATCTACATCGATCCACCCTACAACACCGGCGGAGACTTCATTTATCCCGACGACTACGCCGAAGGTCTCGCCAGCTACCAGCTCTTCACCCGACAGGTGAACGAGGAAGGTCACAAACTCACGACCAACGTAAACACCAGTGGACGCTACCATTCACGCTGGCTGACGATGATGTATCCGCGTCTGTTCCTCGCCCGCAATCTCCTCCGCGAGGACGGCGTGATCTTCGTCTCCATCGACGACCATGAGGTCCACAACCTGCGACTGCTGATGGATGAAATCTTCGGAGGGGAGAATTTCGTAGCAACCGTCATATGGCAAAAAGCCTATGCGCCGCGTAACAACGCCCCCGGCTTTTCAGAATCCCATGAATATGTAATTTGCTACGCGCGCTCCGCTGTTACGGCAAAAATACTCCGTTTAGAAGCCAGCGATGAACAATTGGCGCGTTATACCAACAGGGACAATGATCCGAGAGGGCAATGGAAACCCGGAGACATGACAGTCAGCATGGTTTCCGGACAACGTGGTCGCACCTTTCAGAAAACTGGCAAAGGCGCAAATTTGTATGAAGTAACCTCACCTGCTGGAAACAAATTCTTACCTTCTTCAGGGCGCTGCTGGGTCTATTCCGAAGAAAAATTTAAATCTCTGGTCGCTGATAAGCGAGTTTGGTGGGGTGAATCAGGTTCCAATATACCCTCCCTGAAACGCTTTTTAGAAGAGATTCAGGGCGGACAGGTGTGCCAAACAATCTGGGGCTACGATGAAGTCGGTCATAGCCAAGAAGCAACTAAAGAGCTGAAAGAGCTTTTCGGAGAATCCGAGCAAACCGCGTTTCCTACCCCAAAGCCGAATCGGCTTATCAGACGCTGTCTAGAATTAATAACCGACCCATATGGTGACGATCTAGTATTAGATTTCTTCGCCGGCTCCGGAACCACCGCCCAAGCCGTGCTCGAGCTAAACAAGGAGGACGGCGGCAATCGAAAATTTATACTCGTGCAACTACCAGAGCCAACCGGACGGAAAGATTTCCCGACCATCGCCGAGATCACCAAGGAGCGCGTGCGGCGGGTTATCGCGCGCATGGAAAATGAAAACGTTGGCGAACTCCCACTGGGTGGCGGTGCGTCACCGGATCGCGGCTTCAAGGTCTTTAAACTCGCACCGAGTAATTTCACCGTATGGGACCCGGCGCTCGCCGCCACTGAGGTGGGTCCGCTGGCCGAACAATGGCAGCTCACCGCTGACAACGTTCGTCCCGGTGCGCAGGAGCAGGCTCTGCTCCACGAACTCATGCTGAAATGCGGATTACCGCTTGCCACACGCGTGCAGTCCGCGACTGCGGCCGGCATACCCGTCTTCCGCCTCGACGAAGGTAAACTGCTCGTCTGCCTCACGCGCGAACTCACCCGCGAAGCGCTGCGCGCAATGATCAACCTGAAGCCGCAATCGGTGCTTTGCCTCGACGTGGGCTTCAAGGGCAAAGACGCGCTCAAGGTCAACGCCCAGCTCGAATTCCAAAGCCACGATATCCAGTTCCGCACCGCGTGAAGACCGGAGAACCAACGTCGCGATCCCTGGCCGTCTTTCCCCTTCCGGAGAGGGGCTTGACATCCAGCGGCACAGCGGTTGATTCGACTGAGCAAACCTGCCGGGCTTCTCCTCTTCCTCGGAAGAGTGTAGCTTACTTCGGTGGGTGTTTTTTTTAGTCACGGGCCGCTCCTCTATGCGTTACGAAAAGCAGCCCAAGACCTTCCCTGAACAGGCCGATCTCCTCCTCACCCGAGGATTGATCGCCGACCGGGAGCACTTGATCCGTCGTTTGCAGGTGACGAGCTATTTCCGGCTCACCGGTTACCTGCATCCCTTCCGGGCCAAGGATTCCGATCACTACCAACCGGGCACCTCGCTGGAGCAGGTGTGGAAGATCTGCGTCTTCGACCAACGGCTCCGGACGCTGCTACTGGATGCCATCGAGGCGATCGAAGTGCACGTGCGCACTCAACTGGCTTATCACTTCGCGAACGACCATGGTGCGTTCGCGTATACCGACGCCCGACATTTCCCCAATCTCGCGGGAGATCAGTTCATTCTCTGGCAACGCAAGCTCGACGACCAGGTAGAACGCAGTCAGCGCAGCCGCGAAGAATTCGTGGCCCACTTTTTCGGAAAATATGGCGACGAACACCGGCGGCTGCCTGTCTGGATGCTGGTCGAGCTGATGGATTTTGGGGCCACGCTCACATTTTTCCGGGGTGTGAACGACAACATTAAGAAGCGGATCGCGGCCGAGGTTGGCCAACCCGACCGTGTCGTGATGTCGTGGCTGCTCGCGCTGAACACCGTGCGCAACCGTTGTGCGCATCATCTCCGTCTCTACAATTGGGAGCTCGGTACACCTGTGCTTGTGCCTCAGCCCAACAAATTCCCCGAGTGGCATGCGCCGCGCCTGCCCAATAACCGTATCGGCATCATCCTCACTCTTTGCCGCATTTGGCTGAATCGGATCGCACCGGACAATCGCTGGTCGCACCGAGTCCGGGCACTTATCGACGAGTTTCCCGATCAGCCGGTCGCCCCGATGGGTTTCGGGCCGGACTGGCAGCGGCATCCGCTCTGGTCACCTTTTCCCCCGATAATGTGAAACTTCACTTCGACGGGCAACAATCCTATCAGCTCGACGCCATCAACGCGGTGGTGGGCCTCTTCGCGGGGCAACCCGTCGCAGCCGGGACATTCGAGTGGCAGGCCGATCTTCTCGAGGCCCAATTGCTCGACAACCTCGGCGTAGCCAATGCTATCGCCCTATCCGATGCGCGGCTGCTCGCCAACCTGCGCGCGGTCCAGCAGCGCAACGCGCTTGCTCCTGCGGATTCGCTGGCGACAGACGATATTCTCGGCGCGCGCAATTTCTCGGTCGAGATGGAGACGGGCACGGGCAAGACCTACGTTTATTTGCGGACGATTCACGAGCTGCACCGCGCCTACGGCTGGAAGAAATTCGTCATCGTCGTACCCAGCGTGCCAATCCGCGAGGGCGTGACCCAGAGTTTTGGTTCGATGGCGGAACACTTCGCGGCCATCTACGGCAAAGTACCGTTGGACCACTGGGTTTACGATTCGGGCCAGGTTTCGCGTTTGCGGC
>JAYVMJ010000140.1:0-2411 GCA_043759025.1 Verrucomicrobiota bacterium
GCAAAAAAATCGCCGTCACCGTCCATCGTGAACTAAACGCCGAAGTCATGGGAATCAGAGGTAAGGGTTACCGACAACCGAGCGGATGAAAGCACGGCAGAGATCTAATTAAGTTGCTACACCAATATGGTAGGGACCGCCGACGCCGGAACCAGTTCCTGAACCCGCTCAGTGAATTTTTTGCGAAGCTTCGACCAGCAATTGCGCGCTCCGAATTTGCATCGTATTGCCATTCCCAGCCTGCGCATGGGGAACTCTCTTCATTACGAAGTGTAAAGCGGTGATTAATCCCGGATCGAGAAGGAACTGGGCTCGGCCTGCATGGACTCTATCGATGGACTCGCCCGTCAGGCTCCTGCTCGACCTCGGCCCGCCACCAATCACCCATGCATCGCATTTTCAGCCTCCGGTTGTCCTCCCTGCTGGTCGCGTTTGGAGCGACCGCGATTTCGCTCCGCGCGCAGGTCCCCTCCATCTGGCAGAGCCGGGGCGTGGGTGGTGGCGGCGCACTTTACTCCCCGTCGATCAACCCCGCCAACGACAGCGATTTCTTCGTGGCGTGCGATATGAGCGAATTGTTTCACACGACCGATTTCGGCAACACCTACGCCACCGTCGACGCCACCCAGATTCAAGCCGGCCACGAATCGGGCGTGCGTTTCACCAACGACCCGTTGATCGCCTACACCGTTTCCACTCCGGGAGGTAACAACGCCCAACCCGCAAAGACCGTCGATGGCGGCGCTACGTGGTCGATTTTACCGGGCAATCCCCTCGCCGACGATGAGGTCTACAGCCTCTGGGCCGATTGGAATAATCCGAACCGGGTGATTGTGGCCGGATACGATGTGCTCTATTTTTCATCCAACGGAGGGACCACTTTCAGCCCGATTAACGTCACCGTGGACCAATCGAACGGGGTGTTGATCTGCGGCGCGTTTTTCGACGGAAATTCGATTTATCTTGGGACCAATGCCGGCCTGCTGGTTTCCACCAACGGCGGCGTCTCGTTCATCAACGCCGGCACGCCGGGCATTCCCGCCGGGGAACTCATGCTGTCGTTCGCCGGTGCGAAGGTCGGGAGTCAAATGCGCTTCTTCTGTCTGACCGCGGGCTCATCCTATCCCGGCATTGATCTGGGCTCCGACTACTACGGGAATCTGCGCGGGATTTATTCACTGGAAAATGGTGCTGGCAACTGGACCAGCAAGATGACGGGCATGGATGCCAACAACGATTTCCTGCTTTCCGTCGGCATGGCGCGAAACGATCTCAATACGGTCTACGCGGCCGGCGGAGGTTCCGCCGGTGTGCCGGAAATTTTCAAAACCACCAACGCCGGTTCCTCGTGGTCGAATACGTTTCATACGGCGAACAACCAGAATATCATCACGGGCTGGTCCGGTACGGACGGCGATCGCAGCTGGGGATATGGCGAAGTCGTCTTCGGTCTCGCCGTCGCGCCGACCAACGCGTCCAAAGCCGTCATCACCGATTATGGCTTCGTCCATCGTACCAGCGACGGCGGAGCGACGTGGCAGCAGGCCTACGTCAGCACCACTGATCAACATCCGGCGAACACCACCGCCATCGCCGCGGGCAGCTACCACAGCATCGGACTCGAAAATACCACGGCCTGGCAGTTGCAATGGAGCGACGCGCAACATCTCGTCGCTGGCTTCTCCGACATCAAGGGAATCCGCAGTTCAGACAGCGGCGCGACTTGGACGCTCAGTCAAACGGGGAACAACGCGAACTCGATGTACCGATTGCTGCAGCATCCGACCAGTCACGCGCTCTATGCGGCCACATCTGACATTCACGACCTGTACCAGAGCACGCGCCTCGCCGACAGCCCGCTGAACAACGCGGACACCAACGGCAAGATCATCGTCTCAACCGATCAGGGTGCCAGCTGGCAAACTGTGCACAATTTCGGCCATCCCGTTTTTTGGCTCGCGCTCGATCCCACGAACGCGAACCGCATGTACGCGAGCGTGGTCCACTCCACGGCCGGGGGAATTTTCGTTTCGACCAATCTGCAAAACGGATCCTCCTCGACGTGGACCAAACTCTCCAACCCGCCGCGCACCGAAGGCCATCCCGCCACTGTTATCGTATTAAATGATGGCAAGGTCCTCTGCACCTACTCCGGCCGTCGCGCGCCGGGATTCACCGCGAGTTCCGGTGTTTTCATGTACGATCCCTCCGCGACGACTTGGACGGACCTTTCTGATCCCGGCATGCGCTACTGGACCAAGGACGTTGTCATCGATCCCGCCGACCTAACGCAGAACACTTGGCTCGTCTGCGTTTTCAGCGGCTGGGGCGGCGCACCAAATGGACTCGGCGGACTCTACCGCACGACGGATCGCGGCGCACACTGGACGAAAATCAACCCACTTGATCGT
>JAYVMJ010000141.1:0-1750 GCA_043759025.1 Verrucomicrobiota bacterium
TCGATGTTGACCTGTCCCCAAATCACGTAGCGGCCCGGCTGCGGAATCGTTACCTTGAAAGTGAGTTCGGGATGAATCGCATCCGGTGGCTTCGATAAATCGACTTCCTGGGGATGCAAATGGGCAAATCCGCTGCGCGCCTCGTCGAACGCCACGAGATGCGCAAACGCGCCCATCACCGTTTGCAGGGGCACACGTTTCTTAACCGTTCCCTGGCTTTCAATCCGCAGGCGCAAATCCACTGGCGTCCGGGCGTGAAACTCCGGCGGAACCACCAGTTCAAAATTAAAACCCGCCGTCTGCCACGTCGTGTTCGGGCTCCGCGTGACATTGGCAACGAGGCCCGGCACCGAGAAGTCAACGGAAGCATACAAACTGCGCTCAGTCGCCGCCGGCGTAAAATCCGCGAAGACGCGGTAAAGCCCGGGGCGTTCCGGCGCCATCGCAAAGGTCCACTCGCCCGGGCGTTTTCCGGGCTCGGGGTGAATGTGTTGATAGTCGGACAACGTGGGATCGACCGTCATCAAGTGCAGCTTGCGCGTGTGGGAAACGAGCAAATCCTCCGGGGCAATCGGTTTCCCGCTCGCTGTTTTCATCGTCAGCACAAAGTTCGTCATCTGGTTAAGCATCGGCGGACGATCGGCCGTCAACGACAACACCACTGGTGATCGCACCTGGACTACGGGAATAAACTGGGGATTGGCGGGATCGCAAAAATCCAGCACCCCTTTCCCGGTCATGCGAAAATCCATGTGACTCAGGTGACTCCCGACGGGAAGACTCCGCACAACGACAAAAAGCGCCACTGCGACGACGGTGATGATCGTCATCTGCCGCCACGGACGAGGGGCCGCGTCTTTTTCGTCGGGTAGATCGTCCCACGGACGGATTACCTTCCCATGGCTGTCGCGCCCTGGAGAAACGTCGCTCATCCCCTTTTCAGGTGTTCAACAAAGCCGTCCACCGCCCACGTACTTCCATCCTGACGGTAAGCGATTTTCCCCGCCTCGTTGATCAGGATCGTGGAGAGCGAATGCTTGATCGTCGCGCCCTCGAACTCGCGAATTATGCCCAACTGCGCGAGCAATTGGCGGACTGCCGCATCGGGTCCGGTGAGGAAAGTGAAATTGGAGGTGTCGATTCCGCGAACCTCCGCGTATTCCTTTAATACGCCGGGCGTGTCGTGTTCCGGGTCGAGCGTGATGGAAACGAGTTCCAGATCCTTCACGCCCACGTTTTGCGCCGCTTTTTGGAGCGCCATCATTTTCAGCGTCGCCGCGGGGCACATCGTGGCAATGGGACAGCGCGTATAGATGAAATTCACCACCACTTGTTTCCCGCGAAACCGGCTGCCGGCGACCGCTTTTCCGGTCTGATCCAGCAGCGTAAATTCGGGCAGCGTTTCACCGATTTCCCGATAGGCGCCTTGGCCACGCATCACGGTATCCTGCGCGAGCGCGTTGGTGGCAGCGGTCACCGCGCGGGTGGTCACCGCGTCGTTGGGCCAGATTTTTTCGAGTGACAAGTCGTCGCCGTGGCGGACGAGCTCCGCGCGAATGTGCTGGCCAACCTTGGCGTTTTCCAAATCACCCTTCGCCACCTTGAACTCCATCGTCATCCCCATCATGAAACCCTTGATCTCGTCGTGAGTCACCGTGAGCGTGCCGCGATCGGAATTAACCGCGATGATTTCCCCAGTCAGCGGATAGCGCTGCTCGCCGGGAACGGTTTCAGACGCGGACGTCGAAGC
>JAYVMJ010000142.1:0-2852 GCA_043759025.1 Verrucomicrobiota bacterium
TTGCCGACTGAAGGCGTCTACAGATAAATATTCGCCTTCGAATAAATTTTTTCGGGCAAATACGTGGTGCCAGATAGCCTTCATTTTCTAAGTCCGACACAGGCTGCTAGCGCCAAGGCTTAATTCCCGTTCACCCCCCCCCTCCTCCAGCTTTCGGCTGGCTTTACGCGCAACCGACGGCCAATTTTGCGCCGTGCTTTCTCCCTCGCCGCTAGCTGATTACCCCGCCGCGCTTGACGCCAAGCCGGAATTTCAAACGCGGTTACTCCCCAGGCAGAGGCCTCGTTGAATCGGGTATTTTTAGCCATTTAACGCTGCGCAAAGGCTGATTTTTTAACCTTGGCGCCGGCGAGTTATCCCGAATTCTTCCTCCGCGTCCCATGAAGCCAACTGTCCCCGCCGCAATTCCCCAAAATCTCTCCACCGACCGGGACGAACGTCTTAAACATCTCCCGGAATCGGCTCGCGCCGCTTTTAAGCAATTCCAGGCAGAGGGGAACCCAATCACACTCGACCCGGTGATTTTTGCGATTCTTGAGGATTTCATTCCCCAGTCTCCCGCGACCCCGTTGCCGGAGCTACCCCTGACGAGCCGGTTGATCGAGGACCTCGGGTTCGATTCGCTGGCCATCACGGAGGTCGTTTTCTTCACTGAGGATTTGTTTGGCATCACCATTTCGAACGAGGAAATCATCCAGGTGCGCACACTTGAGGACTTGCGGAGCTTCATTCATCGCAAGGTGACACCCGGGCGGGGTCGTTAAACTTCTTCACGCCCGCATGCCGTTGCCCGTCATCACCGGTTTGGGTTTTGTCACGAGTATCGGCCACGACCGGGCTTCAGTGTTGCAAAGCTTGCGCGAACTCCGCCACGGCTTCGAACACGTGGAGTTTTTCGGCAATCCCAACCTCCCGGTAAAAGTCGCCGGCACTCTCAAGGGATTTTCGTTTCCTTCCCCCAACTGGCGGGACTGGCGCTGGCCGGCGCAATTTTCCGTCAACCGCGAACTGATCCGCGGCCTCGCCCCACATGGCGTGTACGCCGTTTGCGCTATGCAACAAGCCCTTGCCGAGGCCGGCCTTGAACCGCAGCAGCTCGGCGATGGTTCCACCGGGCTGTTTTGCGCTTCCGCCGGTTCGCCGTTCATGCTCGGCGCATTCCTCGATCAAGTCCGCGCTACGCGAGGCGAACGCGGCAATCCCATGGGCATCGTGTCGTCGATCGCCGGCACCTTGAACTTCAACCTCGCAGCCCACTACGGAATCACTGGTGCGGTGTGCGGTTTCGTGTCCGCATGCGCCTCGTCCAGCCACGCCCTCGGTTATGCGATGGACGAAATCCGTCTCGGCCGTCAACAGCGGATGATCGTCGTCGGTGCAGAAGATATGACCGATGAAAGCATCCAACCTTTCTCGACGTTGCGGGCCCTGTCGAATAATCCCGATCCCGCAACTGCCTCGCGACCCTTCGACCGGCGTCGCGATGGTTTTGTCGGCACCGGCGGGGCTGTTGTCCTCGTCGTGGAGGCACAAAGCCTCGCCCGCCAGCGCGGCGCACGCATCCAGGCTGAGCTTGTGGGCTGGGGTCAGGCCGGCGACGGGCACAGCGTCGCTGCCTCCCACCCGGAAGGCGCGGGTCTGCGCGAAGCCATGCGTCGCACCCTCGTCGATGCGAAAATCAAACCGACGGACATTTCCTACGTTAACGCCCACGCGACCTCGACCCCCGCCGGCGACCGTTCCGAAGCCCTCGCGCTCAAAGCCATTTTCACTGACCACGGTGCGCAGCCACCGGTCAGCAGCACGAAGGCTCTCACCGGTCACGGCTTGTCTCTCGCCGGTGCAATGGAGGCGGCCTTTTGCACGCTTGCCATCAGTGAGGGATTTATCCCCGGGACCGCACATCTGGAGGACCCCGATCCCGTTTGCGAAGGTCTCAACCTGCCGCGTACTTCCCTCAATACGCAGCCGCGCTACGTGCTCAACAACAGTAGCGGCTTCGGCGGCAGCAACGTCTGCCACGTCCTACGCCAGCCGGAGCGATGAGAATCCCCTTCCAAAACTTCACGCACAGCGAGTTTCCCGCCAGAAACCGTCATCGGCCACCGACGTCACCCTGAATCCACGAACTATTCCCGCTGGCGCGTTTCTATTATCCTGATTCTCTAGACCTACCATTTTATGAACTTAAGATCCCTCCTCGTTCCCCTTTTGGCATTATCGGCCCTCTTTGTGGGCGGATGCGCATCGGACCAGTCCGGCGGCTCAACGGCATCCGGCACTTCCCAAGCCGCCGCCGTGCACCCTGAATCCGTGGCGATAAAAGTCACCGGTGGCTCGGACGGCACCGCAGTAACCGCTTCACAGGTGGCCAATGCTTCTTTTACCGCCAGCCTGAAAAAGTCGCTCAACCATGCTCGAACGTTTGGAAAAGTCCTGCCCGCCGGATCAGCCGACGCGGTGTTCCAGCTTGACGTGACTATCACTCCGCTGGAACCACCGGCCATCGGGGAGTCAATGACCGCCACGGTCGAGACCAACTGGACGCTCACGCGGGTCAGCAACGGCTACGTGATTTGGCAGAAGAAAATTTCCGCGTCCCATACCACCGAAGCCAAGGAGGCTTTTACCGGGATCGAGCGCGTTCAACTCGCCATCGAAGGTGCCGTCCAAGCCAACATTGAGGACGGTATTTCCCAGTTGAGTTCCGCCTCATTGCATTAAAAAATTTCATGGCCGACGCGCTCACCCTTCGACTCAAAAACCTCATCGTTTCGACGCTCAAGCTGAGCGACGTTCAGCCCGCTGATATCCCGGACGACGAAGCCCTCATCGGCTCGCCGCGTCTCGGC
>JAYVMJ010000143.1:0-2298 GCA_043759025.1 Verrucomicrobiota bacterium
AACGGTTTGCCGTTGAAAGTGAGGGTGAGGCCGCGATTGAGGAAGGCGTAGTTCCACAGCATGTCCTCGATAAATTCCGTGCGGAATTTGAATTCCTTACTGAACAGCGCCTCGTCCGGGATGAACTCGATCAGCGTGCCGTTGCGCTCGGCGGTCTTGGTCACCTTTTGGTCCTTTTTCAATTTTCCCTGGGAAAACTCGACGACCTTGGTTTCGCCCTCGCGGAATGCCTGCGCAATATAGGTGAAGGAGAGGGCATTGACGGCCTTTTGGCCGACGCCGTTCAAGCCGACGGCTTTTTGGAAAGTTTGGGAATCGTATTTGGCGCCCGTGTTGATGACCGACACGCAATCCACGAGTTTGCCGAGCGGGATGCCGCGACCGTAATCGCGGACGCGAATGGTGCGCTCGTTGAGTTCGACTTCGATTTTTTTCCCCTGGCCCATCATGAATTCGTCGATCGAGTTATCGATGGTTTCCTTGAGCAGGACGTAGATGCCATCCTCGGCGTGGGTGCCGTTGCCGAGGCGGCCGATGTACATGCCGGGCCGGAGCCGGATGTGCTCGAGGGAGCTGAGAGTCTTGATGCTGGCTTCAGTATAGTTGGACGCCATGGGTGGGGAAAAACAGAGGCCGTGCGCCGCCCGGTGACAAGCGCAATCCCTTCGGAAACGATAATACAATTGGCCGCGCGCAATGCGGAATCTGTGCCGCCTGGAGACGTTTCGCGAATTGACGCGTCGTTCTGACGGGCGGAACCTCGACGCATGAAAGTCACCTTCTTTGTGGAAGTTCTCTCTTCGTGGTGTCACTGGGCGGAGCCGGCTTGGAACGAGTTGAAGATTCGCTATGCCGGTCGCGTCGAATTCGAATGGAAAATCGCATTGATGAATCCCGGCGATTTCCCGGCTTCGCGGGCGCAATGCGACTGGTTTTATCGGCGCAGCGGCGGCACGGTCATGCGTTCCCTCTACCAGCTGAACTCCGGTTGGCTGGAGGAAAAACGCAAAGGGCGCTACGAGGCGCCGAACTGCGTAGCGGAGGCCGCGAAGGATTTTGGTTTCACTGGCGATGAGATTCGGCTCGCCCTGTCGAACGCGGCTTTGCTCGAAGGGGAAAGGATCGGCGACCTCGGCACGGCGGTGAAGATCGCCGCCAAAGCCGGGGAAATCAGCGCGAAGAAACTCCGTGCCGCCGCCGAATCGAAAGCCGTGAAGGCGCGCGTGGAGGCAAGCACGGCGGAGTTTTTCTCTCATCAGATCAATCAACGCCCGGCCTTTGTTCTCACGGACAAGATTGGCGACAAGGCGGTTTTTTCGGGCCTCGTGCGACTGGAGCCATTGACCGCCACCATCGACGCGATGTTGGCCGACACCGCTGCCTACGCCTCACACCGAGCCCATCACGGCCCGCTCATTTCATAGGGGCCGGGGTCGACGAACGCTTTCCGCCCCGCCTCACGCTTCCTGAAATCGCGACGTCGTGAACGGATTGCGCCCACGTCAAGTCTCCGCCTGAGATCAAGTCACCGCAAAAATCGCGATGGAGCTGACGGAGCAAATCCTCGTCGAGCGGATGATCGCCATCGGCTTCGGCCCCGAGGCGCGGTTGCATCTCCAGTACACGGCCGAGCTGAAACGGGGTTAGCCCGTTATAGGCTACTTATTGGAGCGACTTAAATGCACCCCTGCCGAGAAGCGCGAATGACAATTCGATCGGTAGCGCCTTGCCCGGTCCCCCCATTTTCTGGCCGTTTCATCCAGCAATTACTCCGTCACGAAAAACGGGAGACGACGCAGATTTACGCGCACGTCTCCATCCGCCTGTTGAAAGAGGTTCATACCCGGATACATCCGGCCACGCTGGAGGCCGGGCCGGAACTGCTCGCCGAATTAGCCGAGGACGAAGCCGAGCTTGCAGAGGGGGAGGCCACCGGCTAATTTATGGACACAATGACCGCCACCGAAGTGATCCACCAGCTCCAGACCTTGCCGCCGGATGAGGTGGCGAAGGTGCGCGACTGGTTGAGCGAACACGACGAGGAGTCACCCGCATTGCTCGCCGCCATCGACGCCGGAATGCGTTCGCTGGAGGCCAAGGGCGCGCGGGTGATCAGTCGCGACGAACTCGAAAACAAAGTGCGGCAATGGGCTGGCAAGTCGCGCTGACCGATCAAGCCGACGCGGACCTGGAGAGCGTCGTTGCCTTGATCGCGCAGAAAAACCCGGTGGCGGCCGAGCGCATCGGCTTGGAGTTGGTCGCGATCATCTTTGCTTTGGACCAGCTACCCAATCGGGG
>JAYVMJ010000144.1:0-3437 GCA_043759025.1 Verrucomicrobiota bacterium
TTGTTCGGCGGAGAGATGCTGGTGGGTCTCAGGGCCGGAATTGCGGAAAAACAGCAGATAGAGAGAGGGGGACAGTGTTTCCATATTGAATCGCGGAGAGGCGGTGGGAGTGAATGTGAAGGTTATTCCTTTACGACGAATCGCGACGACCCAAAAGGACATTTTGAAGGAAAATAAGAACAATGTCCGGCCGAAGCAGATTCGTTCGTTGAGGAGATTACACAGATAACCTTGTCAAAATGAACCCATCAACCGCCGTCATTGCCGAACGAACGCGAACTCGTCCTTAGCCGGGACGTTGATCTCCCGTGCGACCGTTTGTTTAAAGCGGGGACCACGCGGCTTCCGCTGTGGTGGGCGCCTCACGGCACGACCACGCCCGGGTGCCAAATGGACCTGAGGCCCGGCGGCATTTTCCGGACAATCATGCGCGCACCGGACGGCACGGAATTTTCGACGCGCGGCGTATTTCCCGAGGTGGTGGAGAATGAGCGGATCGCCTTTACCCTCAGCCTTGAACCCATACCGGAATACCGTGGGCACGCCGCGCTTCTGCAGATGACTAATGAACGTGCCGCGAAACGTATGGATGCCGACGGGCCGGCCGAGTTTGTCGATGAGCGGAATTCCCGCCGCTTCCATGTCCTTCCGCAACTTATCGGGCGCGGTCACGCCACGATGGAACACCAACGTGTCGGGCTTCCAATAAACCGGTCGCGCTGCTTCCAGTTCCGGGATCAGCGCCGGCAGGATCGGCGACGAGGGCACTTCTTTACGCGTCGCATCGTTTCTCGTAGTGTTTTATGGCAGCCAAAATCCCGTGAATCCGCGCGCGACACGATTGCACCATTGGTCCTTATAGTCAGTGTTTGCCTTGCCGTAACTGTAGATGAGGAGCTTGCCGGTGCGTCGGCTGTCTTCACAAGCCTCGCGTCCATTTATATACGAAAGAAAGGACCCTGGGCTGATGCCCTTTATGGATTTGTCGACCCCTCCATTTACGTAGTCTACGCAAATGGTGCGACTAGTATCCGCGCGATAGTTGATCTGAATCGCCACGGGACCTCCGTCGAGCCAGAGGACCTTTCCGAAGAGGAATTTTCGTAACGAGTCGATGGTCTTGCCCATTGAATCAATGGCGTGCGGTTTGCGATTCCACCGCTGTTGGAAAAGATCTGCATAGATTGCGACAATTTCATTGTTACTGAATTCCAATATATCACGCGAGGTTCCCCCGAGACGTTCAAACCGGCGTTCTTTGATCTGATACTCTTTTTTCCCGGTAGGCAAATCTTCGGGAATTCGTTTGAGAATGGACATCCTTTTGGTTGTCGTAAACAGGCCGCCGGCAATTTGCTCGCGCTGGTGATTCAGCAAATGTGCCGCCTTGTAAAGCACCGGGCACGTGTGTTCTGGATCAATGGGCAGATAAATTACGGGATAGCCGAAGTCCACCTTGTCCAGGAGGTGACGTGCTTTGAGCGCGGAGCGATCACCGGCGATATAGGGTCCCCACGTGCCCACCGCTCCAATGCATTTCGTGTTTTTGAAGTAGCCACGATACAAAGTCGGGATTCCAAAGATTTCATGGAAAAATCGCAGGACGTCAGGGTGTACAACAAAACTTCCGCCCCATAGTTGATAAAAGTGGGCATATTCCGCCGCACTAATCTCCTGCGTGTTGGAGGACCGCAGCCTTGATGTCAGGGCTGAAAATAAATGTCTCATATTCAAGTCAATCGCGGTCGAGCCAGCTCTAAGTTCAGCGTGCTCACGCCGCCACCGAGTCGTTGAAGGCCGCATGGATATTCAAAAGTGGGCTAGATTTCGGTGCGGAAAAGCGAGGGATCAATGGCCACGCGTTGCGGCCGAAAGCGCTTTGCGAGATGATCAGGCGACTCGCTTGGATGCGACCGAGTTTCATGCAATTCTCCCTCGCGCGGGTCCCCTTATTCCCAACGCGCGCCCGACCCTCAGAAGTCTCCGCTTGAAATCAACTGGGTAACGCCCCCACGAATGGACGATTCGTTTCGTATCGATAAGAGTTAGATCGCCACAACTGGCAAGCGTGTGGCACCCGTCACAATGAGTGGATGAAATGAGTTTGCCCGTAACCGCCGACGCCAAATGTTCATATTTAATCCGCTGTCGTGTCAGCTCGGTGAAGCGCAGAAAACGAATTGCCCCTCCATAAGTCCGGCTGCAGTCTTGAACGGGTAAAATTAGTTTCCCGTCAGCCGCAACGAACGGAGTTCCTCCGGGGCGTGCTCCTGACCGGTCACTGACGATCGGATTTTGGGGATGTAATTGCCACGGTCCGGTCAACGTGTCGGAGGTTGCAACGTGAAGTTCCCGTTGGTCTTGAGCTTTCGGACCCACCAACGTGAAAAACATCCACCAGCCTCGCTCAAATTTGATTACTGAAGTGTCGGCTCCCCGTACGGCTGTGAGCAGCGGCGTCTCGTATACCCATTCACGCGGAAATTTCCGAGCGCGGTAAAGTGCGATCTCATTCATCCGATTACTTTCAGGCACCATAAAAACTTCACCCGCTTCCTCGATGATATAGGGATAGGAAAGGTGAAACGGACAAGCGAGTGCGATGTCCTTTTGTCGCCACCGCAGATCGGGGCCGAACTCATGATGCTCGATCACGGCATGCTTTGTGCGATAATCGTAGGCTTCCGCAAAAACGTGGGTGAGCCCTCCGCGCTGGAGTCCAAACGGGTCGGCTAAATAGCGCCAAGGTCCAGGATCAGGCATCCAAAGCACCTGTTCCTTCATGGGCTTGATCGCCATTGGATCAAGAAACGAGGTGATGGATGTTGGAATTAAACCCACCTGCCAAAAATCGGTCGGGACCGCGCGAATCATGGGATGGTGGCAAAGTGCGGAATTTTTTCCGGCTCGGTCTTGGTCTTGATCATTTCTCTATAAAAACCCGTAATGCAATCGATCGCGGTAGCGGGTGCGAAAGGGACCAAGTCATAGTGAACACGCCCAAGTTGGTTGCCGCGGAAATGTGCGTACGCGCCCCTTAGGGCGGTTCCCAGCGCTTCGACCGAATCAGGTCGCACCAGTTCAGCGGGTTGATCGCGAAGGAACTCGCGTGGTCCTTCTGCCGCAGTGGCAATAATTGGAATGCCGACAGCCATGGCTTCAAGAATCGCGAGCCCGAATGATTCTTCACGCGACGGAGAAATAAACAAATCTGCGTCCCGCAAGCAGTCCTGCACATTTTCCCGAAATCCCAAAAGGTGAATCCGGGTGTCACCGGCTTTCAATCTTTCTAACTTGGAGCGATCGGGGCCTTCCCCTAAAATGACAAGTACGGCACGGGCTGGAGCCGCCGCAAGAAATGCCGAAATAAGGAGGTCCATTCCTTTGCTGGGATGGAGTCGACCGACCGCTAGGACAAGAAACACGTCCGAACTAAG
>JAYVMJ010000145.1:0-3672 GCA_043759025.1 Verrucomicrobiota bacterium
GCCATCACGCTCCGGGCCATCGCGGCCAGCGTCGATGATCGCTACCAAAACTTCTCCGAATTGGTCTTTGATCTCGATCATCCCACTAAAGTCGCCGCCTACATCCGTCGCGACGCACCTCTGCTGGAACGGAATCCCTTGCTTTTTTATAAGTCGATTTCCCTCTGCCTCCTGCTGGTTTGCAGTGTGCTCGTCTATCTTCTTGCCCACAAATGATCTGGCGCCGTGCGTAACCGGAATGGCGTTACCGTCCCCCGGAGTGATCGCGAGCAGAAAGTCATGAATCTGATTCATGTAATTCATTAAATATTTATACGCCATTTATGGGTCAGAAACCGTAAATTGGCACGCAACGGGCTAATTGGGAGGCACACAACTCACTCTCCCATGGACTACATCAAGCCAATCGATCTCGTTAAGAACATGCTCATCGCCGGCGAAACGAAAGCTGCGCTGTCGATCAAGGATTTGCTCATTCGTGGTTTTCTCTCGGGCGCGCTGCTCGGGTTTGCCACGAGTCTCGCACTCACCGCCACCGCTCAGACCAATACCGCCCTCGTCGGCGCGCTCGTGTTTCCAGTGGGCTTCGTGATGATCGTCCTGCTCGGTCTTGAACTCGTCACCGGCAGTTTCGCGATCACCACGCTCGCCGCCGTGGACGGTCGCAAATCGTGGTCACAAGTCGCTTCCAATCTCACGTGGGTGTTTCTCGCCAATCTGATCGGAAGCATCGCGTACGGTCTCCTGCTCTACGTGGTCCTCACCGACATGGGCACGACCGCTCCGAGCGGCATCGCCGCCAAGATCGTTTCCATCGCCGAAGCGAAAACCACCGCATATGCCGCCCACGGTTTTGCCGGCATGGTCACTGTTTTCGTCAAGGCGATCCTGTGCAACTGGATGGTCTGTCTCGGAGTCGTGATGGCGATGACTTCCCAATCCACCATGGGAAAAATCGCCGCGATGTGGCTGCCGATCCTCACCTTTTTTGCACAGGGCTTCGAGCATTCCGTGGTCAACATGTTCATCATTCCCACCGGCATGTTGCTCGGCGCCAAAGTTTCCTTCTCCGACTGGTGGCTGTGGAACCAAATTCCAGTCACTCTCGGCAATCTTGTCGGTGGTTTCCTTTTCACCGGCCTCTTCCTCTACTGGACCTATCGCCCGGCTAAATCCGTCACCGTCGACGATTCCGCCACCGCTACTTCCGCCGTGCCCGCCCGCACTTGAATCAATCCAATTCCATGTCCGCTCCCGTCACCGAACCCTCTGCAGGTTTCACACCCGAGCAAAAGCAATACCTCGAAGGCTTCCTCGCGGGCGCTGCGGCCCACATTCCTTTCGTTGGGCGGACGGCAGGTGGCTTAATCACCGCGTCGCCCGCCGGCGGAAGTGCCGCCAATCTCGCCGCCGCGCCGGCCGTGGATGCCGTCTTCGGCACGCCGCTCGCGGACTTGTGCAAACCGGAACGTTGGAAGTACGACGAGAATCCCCTCGATATCTGGGAAAAACTCGTCGCGCATGCTGACGCCGATAAATTTCCCGACGAGGCCGATTCGTTTCGTTTTAAGTTTCATGGTTTCTTCCACGTCGCGCCCGCGCAGGACAGCTTCATGCTCCGCCTGCGTTTGCCCGCCGGAGAAATCACCGCCGCCCAGCTGCGTGGTGTCGCCGAAATCGCCGATTGGGGCGCGGGCTGCGCGCACATCACCACGCGCGCCAATCTGCAAATCCGGGAACTGCGTCCGCGCGACATCGTCAAGGTGCTGGTTCATTTGCAGGATCTCGGTCTGACCTCCCGTGGCTCGGGCGCGGACAACGTCCGCAATATCACCGCGTCGCCCAACAGCGGCTTCGATCCCGACGAACTGCTCGATGTCCGTCCGTTTGCGAAGGGCCTCCACCACTACATTCTGAATCACCGCGACCTCTACGGCCTCCCGCGCAAATTCAACGTCGCCTTCGACAACGGCGGCTCGCTCTCCACCGCCGCGGACACGAATGACATTGGTTTCACCGCGTGCCGCGTCACCGAAAAATCCCTCGTCAGTTTCGCCTCCGCCGAAAGTTCAAATTCAAAATCCGGGATTCCTCCGGGCACCTATTTCCGCCTCGAACTCGGCGGCATTTCCGGTCACGGCGACTTCGCCCGCGACACCGGGTTGCTCATCAAGGCGTCCGACTGTGTCGCCGTCGCCGCCGCCATGCTGCGGGTTTTCAATGAAAACGGGGACCGCACCAACCGGAAAAAAGCGCGCCTGAAATACCTGCTTGAAAAATGGGGCGTGGAGAAATTCATCGAGGAAACCCAAAAGAAACTCGCGTTCCCCCTCACCCGGCTGCCACTCGCCGCGTGCGAACCGCGCCGGCCGCATTTCAAACACGGCTGGCTGGGCCTGCAAAGGCAGAGCCAAAAAGGATTCAACTCCATTGGCGCCGGAGCGCCCGTCGGCCGGATCACTTCGCGTCAAATGCGTCAGCTCGCCGATCTCGCCGCCAATTACGGCAAGGGCGACATCCGCCTCACGGTCTGGCAAAGCGTGATCGTCCCACACGTGCCGGACGCATTCGCCGAAACCGCCCGGCGCAACATCACCCGCATCGGTTTCTTCAGCGAAGCCTCCCTCGCGACCGGCGGCATCATCGCCTGCACCGGCAGCAAGGGCTGTAAGTATTCCGCGGCCGATACCAAGGGCCACGCGATCGTGCTGATGAAGCACCTCGGAACCCGCGTACAACTCGACTCCCCGGTCAACATCCACTTTACCGGCTGCCCGAACTCCTGCGCACAGCACTATTGCGGCGACATCGGATTCGTCGGCGCAAAACTCACCGACGGAACGGAAGGATATCACGTCGTGCTCGGCGGTGGCATGGGCCACGAACAAGGCATCGCGCGCGAAATTTTCCGCGGCGTCCGCGCCACGGAGATTCCCGCACTCAGCGAACAAATTTTGCGGACTTACCAACTGAAAAAGAAAACCGGCGAATCATTCGTCGAGTGGGCCCGCCGCCATTCCGCCAAGGAACTCCAGGAGTTTTTCTCGTCATGAACGTCATCGTTCCAGTCATTCCCGATACCGCGCCGTTCAGCCTCGAACAACGCGCGTGGCTCAACGGCTACCTTGCCGGACTCATGGCACGCGGCTCGGTCGATCCGGTGGCCGCCGGTGCCGCGTCGAAAGGTGGCGCGGTCGCGACCCTCAAGTCGTTGACGATTCTTTTCGGTTCACAAACCGGCACCTGCGAAGGCCTCGCCAAGCGCGCCGCGAAAGAAGCGGGCAAACGTGGATTTGCCGCGACCATAATGGACATGGCCTCGTTCACCGGCGCGCAACTCGCGCAGGAGAAAAACGTTTTGGTGATCGTGAGTACTTACGGTGACGGCGAACCGCCCGACAGCGTGAAACCGCTCCACGCGGCCCTCAGCGCGGATGGCGCGCCGGCGCTCGCTGGCCTGCGTTTCTCAGTATGCGCGCTCGGTGACACCAACTACCCGATGTTCTGCCAATGCGGCAAGGATTTCGACGCCCGCTTGGAAAAACTCGGCGGCACCCGCGTCAATCCACGCGTGGAGTGCGATCTCGATCACGACGAAATTTTTACGAAGTGGCTCGATGTCACACTCGGTTCCTTCGGCGCCGAACCTGTAGGAGCGGGTTTATCCCGCGA
>JAYVMJ010000146.1:0-7722 GCA_043759025.1 Verrucomicrobiota bacterium
CGCCACTGGCCTTCGCGCCGGGGGATTCCGTCTTGGCGCTGCATATTCGCGTTTCGTGGCCTTATCGCATTCCCGGTTCATCCGTGATGACGCCCGCGACGGAGCGGGAGCACGTGGATTTCAATCTCGCGCTGAATCGATGAGAAGAAATTCACGGAAGGGATTTACGCTGCTCGAGCTTTTGGTCGCCGCGACCATTACGCTGATCCTTGCCGGGTTGATGCTGACAGTGGTGACAGCCACCTTGGATCTCTGGCAGAGAAATCAAAATCGTTTCACCGCGTCGGCGCAGGCGTCGCTTGCGCTGAATATGATCGAGCGCGATTTGCAAGGAGCGTTGTTTCGCGCGGATGGAGGCGCCTGGCTGGCCGTTGACATCGTTAACAACTCCGCCGCGCTCGTCCCGCACGGTTGGCTGACGAACCCATCCATGAAACCAGCCACCGCGGAAAGTGGCCGACTGGTTCCCGTCGTGGATGACGGCGTAACGCCTTTGATCTGGAATGCGCGCTTTGGGTTGTCTGGTTGTTGGTTGCGCTTCGTCACGACCAATGTCGAATCCAGCGGAGCCCTGCCGATTGCTGTTTCCTACCAACTCGCACGGCGGCCGGTCAGTGGGACGATCGCGGCCAGCAATCCGGCGGATGTTCGGTACATGTTTTTTCGCTCAGCCGTGAGTACGTCGGCGACTTTTTCGACGGGATATGACGTCACCGCGTCCGGTTATGGAAGTGCGTCGGCATCGCCGTCGGCCTCGCGAAATCCAAAAACGCTGATGAATCCAAACAATGCGGATGCGCTGGCGACGAACGTCGTGGATTTTGGCGTTTGGTTCTATGCGCGCGACGACGCGAACGGTGGATTGCGTCGCATCTTTCCGTCCGACAACACCGATTTGACGCACGCAGCCCACGCGGTAGGTGCAGGGTCCGACGACAATCGCTTTCCTGAGGTGGCGGATGTGATGGTGAGGATTTTGAGTGAGCAAGGTGCGGCTTTGCTCGACGAATTGGAGAATGGAGGAGGCCATGTCATCCGCCCGGCCCACTACGCTTCGGATGCGGAATGGTGGTGGGGAATTATTGAAACTCATTCGACGGTTTATGTTCGTCGAGTCGAACTGCGGGGAGGGGCAAGATGAAGGCGTTTTCTTTGAGGCGACATGAACGGCGCGGATTTGCGCTCGTGATCACGCTGACGTTGGTCGCGTTGCTGGTGCTGGCGGTGTTCGCGTTAACGGCGCTGGGCCGGATCAATTCGAGGATCGCAGAAAGTGCCAGTCAACAAACTGTGGCCCGACAAAATGCATTGCTGGCGTTCGACGTCGCTTTCGGTGCACTGCAACGACAGGCGGGTCCGGATGCGCGCGTGACCGGAATGGCTGGAGTCAGCGGCGAGCGGGCACAAAGTACATTTCGCCAGTGGGCGGGGGTCTGGAACGGCACGCCTTCACCCATGTGGCTCGTTTCGGGTGCAAAGGACGCGGCAACCCCGGGTCTGTCCGGCAGCTGGCTAACCATGGTCGGTTCAGGCTCAGTCGGAAACCCGACTGACACGACGGATCAGGAGCGGATTGAAGTGGGATTGATCGATTTGCCCGGAAATGACGCGCGGGGATTTTCCGCAAAAACGGGCCGGATGGCTTATTGGGTCGGTGATGAAGGCGTGAAGGTGAGCGCGGTCATTTCCGACGATGAAGTGCAATGGAGCGGGGCGAGTCGCGTGAGCATTCGACCGAATTTTCGCATTCTTGTTTCCACCGCCTACGATCCGGCCGCGCCAATCAACGCCCGGGTGCTATCGCTGGAGCAGCTCAAAGTGCGTGTGAGCGGTTTCTCGCTCGGGCCATCATTTCATTCGTTGACGAGAACTCATTACGCTCTCGCTCGCACGGGTACGAATGACACGCCCCCTCCCGGGCCGTACGTGGTGGGTGCGTTCAACGTCAACACCACGTCCGAAGCGGCGTGGCGGGCGCTGCTCGAATTTCCTGATTCTGATCATCCCGCGCTGGGATTGACCGCGCCGCGAAGTTTAAGCGCGGCGCGCCAGATCCGGGAGTTGATCGCTGCGCGCGGGCGACCGTTCGATTCCGTCGACGATTTGATCAACTCTACGATCATCCAGCAGGCATTCGACGCTGCGTTGCCGAAAATAACGATCATCACCCAAATTGATTTTTTCAACGAGCTGCGTCCTATTCTTACAACGCGATCGGATACGTTTCGGATTCGCGCTTATGGTGATGTGCTTGATCCGCTGGATCACGCGACAGTTCGCGCTTCCGCTTGGTGTGAGGCGATCGTTCAACGTACTCCGGAGATGACCTCCGATGGTCGCGGGCGGCGGTTTAGGGTGAGCTATTTCCGCTGGCTCGGTCCGGGCGATATTTAGGAGTGTGCGGTCACCCGCTGACCGGCTTCGACGGGCCTCCTGGCCCGATGACCCGTTCGAAGATGGAGATTGGTCCATCGAGCAGGCAGGTTTTTACCTCTCCGAGTCCCTTACAGTCGACGATGCCCCGTTCCGTGAAACGAAACTTGTCGCGCAGTAAATCGGCGGTTTGCGCCGTGAGTTGAATGCGATTGCGCAGTCCCGAGGATTGCATGCGGTGGGCGATGTTGACGGTCGCACCCCAAAGATCGTAGGTGAATTTTTTGCGGCCAATGACTCCCGCCACGACGGGACCGGAGTTCAGTCCAATGCGAATGCCCAGATTGATGCCCCGTTCGCGATTGAGCTCCTCCAGCGCGACCAGCATTCCGAGGGACATTTCTGCCACGGCCTCGGCGTGATTGGGGCGCGTATCGGGGAGACCGCCGACGACGAGATAGCTATCACCGATGGTTTTTATCTTTTCCAGACCGTGCACGTCGGCGATGCGATCGAACCGTGAAAATAAATCGTTGAGCAGGGAGACGAGACCCTCGGGATCCGTGTGGTTGGAGAGATTGATGAATTCAACCAGATCGGCGAACAGCACAGTGACCTGTGGATAAAGCTTGGCGATCGTACGCTCGCCGCGTTTTAAGCGATCGGCAATCGCCACGGGCAAGATATTCAGCAGGAGCCGGTCTGATTTTTCGCGTTCGATTTCCAATAATTGTTTTTCGTGTTCGAGCTCGATGAGCCGGATTCGGTCGAGATCGCGCAGGCGTTTGCGCTCAAGAGAGGCGGTGATGCGGGCCCCGAGCAGGACGGCATTGACCGGTTTCGGCAGGAAATCCTCCGCGCCGAGTTCAATGCAGTGGACCACGTCATCCAATTGGTCGAGGCCCGACGCCACGATCACGGGAATGTGGCTCCGCTTAGGATCTTTCTTGAGCGCGTCGAGGACGTCGTAGCCGCTCACGTTGGGCATGTTGATGTCGAGCAGGATGAGGTCGAACTCACGGTCTTGCAGCAGTTCGAGGACGATCTTTCCGTCGGTGGCTTCGGTGAGATCGTTGTAGCCGAGGCTGCGCAGCGTGAGGCAGAGGATGGCACGCAAGCTATTGGAGTCGTCGGCGACGAGGATGGATGCTTCCTTGCCGGCGAGACTGACCTTGGCGATCTGTAATTGAACCAATTTTTCCACCGAAAGCCGGCGCGCCTCAGCCTGTTGCAGCAACTGGAAAGTGTGGGTTTCGTCAGTGTCGCTCGGAATGCTCAATCCCGGAACCATAAGCGGAATTCCGCATTTAGAAAAGGTTTCGTTTCCGCAATCGGCAGTACTGTCGGTGGCGGCTCACAGCTGGGGGAGGGGCGGCCGCTTTTGAATGTTCGGGCAAAATCGTCAAAAAAAGCCCGGCGCGCTGACGCGGCCGGGCTGGGTTGGAAGGATCTGCCTGTGCAGTCGCTTAATTGACGTTGGCCGAGCCAACGAGGAAAGGCGTTCCGGGAAGAGGGAGTTCGCCTGCAAATTCGAATTTATCCGTGCCGGATGCTCCGCATTTGTAGGTGATGTTATTGCGAGCGTCTACGAGATCACCGATGCGGAACGAGAGGATTTTCTTACCGCTGAAATCCGCGACTGTTAGGATCGGTCCGCGGACTGCGGTGCAGACTGCGACCGGATCGCCCATGCGGGAATCGCGGATCGTCATGTGCACCATACCCTGTCCATTGTAGGTGTGGCATGCCAGGACGGAACGGTCTCCCCGGCAGGCGACCCAGAATACGCTGTTAAAACAATCGGGAATACCGCTATTGCTGGTCGATGGAATCAGGGGGAGGTTATACGCGGCGCGACGTGCAAAACACATGCTAACGGGATTTTTCCCGACCGGGAATGAACCGATTTCACCCAAGGTGCCTTTTATCTGCCAAGAGGCGCGCCACATGAGCGGCGAGGTGTCGAGGATGTGAATGGTGCCGTCTTCGGTGGCGACGTACGCTTTGAGGCGGTCGGTGGACCAGCGGTTGACATACAGGCCGGCGAGCACCGCAGTCGGTTTCGCGTAGGGAGCTTCCCAGCGTACCGTGGGTTTACTGGACGGGTTGACGTCGAAGGTTTGGGGAAACTGGCTTGGACCGGTGCCGCGAGTCGAGCTGCTGGTCGCATAAGCACTGTCGCTCGAAAGCCATGACGTCCGCATGGAGGTGAACAACGGGGTCAAATCCACGATCGCGACTTTGTTTTCCTGTTTGGAGGCGACAATCGCGTAGCCGTTGATGGCGATCATCGAACTCGTGTAGAGGTATTCGCGATCTGCGGTGGTGGAGAGTTTGAAGGCGCCAAGATCCTTGCCATTCGTTTGCGACGGCCCGTTCCAATAGCCGTTGCTCGCCGCTGAGACGGAACTCGGTGCGGACATGGGAAGATCGATATAACCCAGCAACTTGAAATCCGACCAGCTGCCCTCGTTGGGCAGACCCATGTAGGGCATGGTATGGGAGGGAATATATTTCCCCTCCAGCGCAATTACGGCGAGCTGGCCTTTCAGGGTATCGGTATCCCAGATCGTCACGAGCGCGAATTCGTTTTCATTGGTAATCGCAATGGACGTCGGAATTTTATTGCTGGGAAACATCAATCCCGGATAAGGGCGTTCAGAGCCGGACCGGCTCGTTTGGGTACCGGCGACCCCCATGAGGCCGTCGCGATAGATCACGATGGCCTCATTCTGGGTCATTCCGTATCCGCGATACATGGCGAGCGGCTGCTTGGGTGCTTCCCCGTTCATCTGGATGTAGTAGGGATCGCGGGTTTGAGGATCGGAGTGGGGCGTTCCACTGGACCAATCGAGCCGCGGACTGATGGCAAAGACCTTGGAATAATACGCGAATAAGGCGATACGATCGAGCCCGGCGTCTGCCGGATTGTCCGGGACATATCCGACCTGACCGCTGTCACTCCAGTAGTCTGAGTCCGTGGCGGGAGCACTTCCGATCTCCCATGGATTGATGCGTGCAATGCCTTTTGGATAAGCCTTGGAGGTGGGTTGGTAGAGTGTCGGACGGTCGTCCGCAGCACCGGGATTCAGGGCCGAGAAAGTCGGCCCGAGTTTTTCACTGACGGATGTCGCGTTTAACGTCAGGGCCTCAAGGGTGTAGTTGGTGCGGTCGACCAGTCCCTGAGCGTTAAAAATAGTGCCGGCCGCGGCGAAATTAAAGCTGAGAAACAGGCCGGTAAGACAAATAATAATGCGTGAGAAAAACATAATTTATGATGCGATGTGGTCTTTAAGTAACTGACTCTTCCGGGCGTGAATACGGCTCCTAACTGCCATTGCGCGAGGGTAATATTTTGCGCGAGTTCACCCCATGTCCATAGGGGATTTTAGCAGAATTTCGCCCAAGCTATTTTTCGGTGTGCGCTTTCGCCGAGCGATGAACGACTAATGGAATCCGCTTTTTTGAGCGCGAGTGAGGCGAGAATTTCAAGAAAAGAAACGGGTTTTGTTTTTGATATTTTTTTTCACCGGGAACGGACGGAAAATGGCATATTGCAAGAGCTGGCGCGCAAATCCTCTTGTTCATTTTTTCAAACGGCCCTCATCAAAAATCAGGCACAATTTTTGCGTCATAAGGATGGGCACTCCTTTTGATTTCGCGACAGTAGCGCGACCACGGATTGCTCCATCGCCCGCGTCGTCTTTGCCGGGCGGGAAATACTTTCAGCCGATCACTGGGAAGGCACCAATTGGTCCGTGAACGATGACCGCCTGATCATTTGATTGCAGGAGAAGAGCAGGGGGAACCGGAGGGAAATAAACAGGTGGTATCAATTCGACGATCAACGTCCAGATGGCCGGATTTTCTGACGGCATCCGCAAAAGAAACGGCAGATGCATCGAGACCTGAGAACGGAAAATCGCTTGCGGTTGTTTCATGATCTTTCGCATCGGGCAGGGTGCCGCTTCCCCCGAACAATCCCGCGTCTGCGCAAAAAAAAGGCGTCAGGTTTCCCTGACGCCTTTTTCCACCTGCGCGGTATCGTTATGCTGGCTGAACTTTACCGCGTCTTTTGCGCAATCGCGCCACACACAAACCCATTAAAGCCACTCCGGCCGTGGCTCCGGTGATGGCGGGCTCGGGCACGGGCGCGAGACTGCCCATCAGCCCGTGCGTTTCATCCTGGATTAGAGCAGGTCCTTTTTTCCGCCGTTGCCGCCGTTGCCAAAAGTCAACCCCCACAGTCCGTCGATCGACAGCGGGTCACCAAACGAATTTCGCAACGTAGCGATGAAATCTCCGTTGGTGGGATTGTAGGCTTGAATGGTGCCGTCGCCAAAGTTTCCCACGAGGAGGGAACCGCCGAGATTGCCGAAACCAGAAGGTGCGATGGCCAGTCCCCATGGCGCATTCAGCGGCCCATTGGAAGCGACCCGCCCCAGCAAATTGCCGTCGAGATCGAATTTGTCGACGAAACCGTCTCCCGCTGCGTGCACTTCGTCGCCACCGCTCCCCTTGAGGGCGTAGGCGACATATAATGCGCCACCGAGATTCTGGATGTTGAACGGCGCATAACCCGCGGGAAGGCTCGGATCCTTAAAGGCAGTAGAGAGGATCGGTGTACCCATTGCATCCAGGGTATCGATTGAGCCACCGCCGAAATTCGCCGCGTAGATGCGCGCGCCGGTTCCCGAGTTGGCGAACGCCACGCCGAAGTAACTCGAGCCCGCGGTTGGTGCGGTGTAGAGGGTTTCTGCCGTCGTCCCCAGCGCTCCGCGCCATCCGGCGATCGTTCCGCTTTGAGTGACAAAGACGAAGGGATCGCTCTTGAACGCGCCGCCGGTGAAAACCTGTCCGGTCGGTCCGCCCTTAACCGAGACCACCAGCCCTAGCGGACCGCCGGTGGAGTTGTACAGCGTGGACCTGTCAGACCCGTTATTGGAAACCCAGAACGGACTCGTCGCGCTGAAAGACACGCCCCACGGATTGACGAGATTGGGGTCGGTGTGCTCGGCCCATCCGGGGAGATCGGAGACGAGGTTGGTTTGTCGGAGACCTAGTTGGGCGTGCGAGGTGAGGGAACCGAAGGAAAGCGCCAGCGCAGCGATGGCTGGCGCGACTAATTTTCTGGGAACATGATACATTTTCACGGTAACTCCTTTTCTTTGAGCGTTGTGATTAAGGGGTGAAGCTCCGAGAATACACCTTGCCGTGAACCCAGTCCACCTGACCACCGGATCGGGCTTTGAAGGAGGTGAAACGTAACAGGCTGGAAAGGTTTGTTAAAAAGGAAGCCCGCTGGCTGGCGGATTGGGCACTATAGACGCGAGACCATTTCTGAATTTA
>JAYVMJ010000147.1:0-1907 GCA_043759025.1 Verrucomicrobiota bacterium
GCTGCGTTCAAAAAGCGGACCGGACCATTCCATGCGCCAGATTGGAATCGGGCGGGGGAAGAAATGCAATCAATTACTTAACGGAGTAATACTAGCGCGGGCGCAAAAAAACGGCCGTGTATCGCAGGATACACGGCCGTGGGAAAAAACCCTGGCAAAAATTATTCGGCGTAGCGGCGGCGAAGCATGCAGGTGAAGGCCATGACCTTCTCCTTGCGACGGCGACGCTCCGATGGTTTCTCGGCATAACGCTTGGTGCGCACGTCTTTAATGATACTCTCGCGCTCGAGCTTCTTCTTCATGCGACGCAGCGCACGGTCGATTGGCTCATTCTTACGCATTTTGATCTCGATGGGCATGGGAAATAGACAGATTGGCGGTGGCGAAAAGGAGCAACAAGCCAGCCCCATCCGCCTCCGTCAACCCCTATTTTTCAGGGCCGGGAAACCCAAGCATCCCGCTCCCACTCCTCCGCGCTAAGCTACGACTGCGAATAACTTTACGCTTTAGCGCTTGCTCGACGGACTCACGGGCTTTCCATCACCGTCAGTGAGTTCCGGCGACCAAAATTTCGTTCATCTTCATGTTCACAGCGACTACAGCCTGCTCGATGGGGCCTGTCGGATCGACCGGTTGATGGACCGCGCCAAGGAACTGGGCATGCAAGCCGTGGCATTGACCGACCACGGAAACCTCTTCGGTGCGATCGATTTCTACAACCAAGCCAAGGCGAAAGGCATCAAGCCCCTGGTTGGTTGCGAACTTTACCTCGCCGCTCATTCGCGACTGGACCGGCAAGGCCGCTCCGACGAAGGCAAATCGATTTTCCATCTCGGTCTGCTGGCACGCGACCTCACGGGCTACCAGAATTTATTAAAGCTCGTTTCGGACGCGCATTTGAAGGGATTCTATTACAAGCCGCGCACCGACATCGAAACGCTGGCCAAGCATTCCAAGGGGCTGATCGGTTTCACCGGTTGTCTCGCGTCCGTGGTGCCGCAGCACTTATTGCACGATCGTTTTGAAGAAGCGCGCAAGGCCTGCGGCCGCTTCGTGGAGATTTTCGGCCGCGAAAATTATTTCGTCGAAATTCAGGATCACGGAATTCCCGAGCAATTAAAGATCATCCCTGGACTCTTGAAACTCGGCGAAGAATTCGGCCTCAAGGTCGTGTGTTCGAACGACGTTCATTATGTGAACTCAACGGATGCGGGCCCGCACGACACCCTGCTTTGCATCCAAACCGGCTCCAAGGTCGCTGAGACCGATCGCATGAAGTTCACTGGGACGCAGTTTTACCTGAAGTCCCGCGAAGAAATGGCGAAGGTGTTCCGCGAGGTTCCTGATTCGCTCACCAATACGCAGCTCGTCGCGGAGATGTGCGATCTCTCCATCCCCTTCCCCAAAGGCTCGGAACGTTATCCGAAATATCCGCTGCCGCCCGAGGTGAAAACAGATCGCGCGGGCTACCTCAAGGAGCTGTGCGTCACCGGACTGAAGCACCGCTACAACGTCGACTACAACTCGCCCGAAACCGCCGCCGATCCGGCGCAGGCGAAAGTTCTCCTCGAACGCGTCGACTATGAACTCTCAATCATCAGCAAAACAGGCTTCATCGACTATTTTCTCGTAGTCTGGGACTTCATCGACTGGGCCCGGCGTCAGGATATTCCCGTCGGCCCGGGTCGCGGTTCGGGCGCCGGTTGCATTGTCGCGTATTTGCTTGGGATCACGAATCTCGATCCGCTCCGCTTCAAATTGCTTTTCGAGCGTTTCCTGAATCCCGAGCGCGTATCTCCGCCCGACTTCGATATCGATTTTTGTATGCGCCGGCGCGGTCAGGTCATCGACTACGTCCGTCAAAAATACGGCAACGATTGCGTCGCCAACATCATCACCTACGGCAC
>JAYVMJ010000148.1:0-1530 GCA_043759025.1 Verrucomicrobiota bacterium
CTCATGGGCCACAAAGTTCAGCTCGAACGCGATCTCGCCCGCGCCCGTATTACCGATTTTGCGGAAGCCAGCACCGATCAGGTCAGCGCCGGAACGATCGTGGATCTCCGGGACGTCGCCAGCGGCAAGGCCGTCCGGTACTCGGTTCTCGGGGCTTGGGACAGCGACCCGGAAAATCACCGGATCGCCTACAAAACCCCGCTGGGCCAGGCCTTGCTCGGGAAAAAAGTTGGCGAGCACGTGAAACTCAAGATCGCTGGCGCCCAACAAGAATTCCAGATCGCCGGCATCACCCGCTACGCCGACAGCAAGAAATAAGAAGATCCGCCGATTCCAACTGGCATACGTTGAAAGGCCGCGCTCCAAGCGCGGCCTTTTTGTTGAGTTCGAAGTCACGGAGCAGGTCGCATCGATCGGTTAAAGGCTCCCAACGCGCTCGCTTCCATCGAACTAAGATTGCAGCCACCGCGTTCGTCACCCATGAATTTCCCCACCTCGCCGTGAACTCTTCCTGGGACACTCTGAAAATCATTTCCGACCCGACCCGCTTGCGCGTACTCGCGCTGCTGATCAAGGAGGAATTATCCGTCGCCGAGTTACAGGAAATCCTCGGCATGGCTCAGTCGCGAATCTCTTCGCAATTGGCGCTGCTCCGCCAAGCCGGCTTTGTCAGCGACCGCCGCGAAGGGAAAAAAGCCTTTTATTCGATCCGTTCGACCTTGGCCCCCAAGCAACTGAAATTGCTCCAAGCCGCGTGTGAATCCGTCACTGAACTCCCCGAATCGACCGAAGACTATGGCAACCTCGATCGTGTGCTGCAAAAGCGCCGGAAACTTTCCGAGCAATACTTCAACCTGATCGCCGGCCGTCTCGGTAAAAACCACTGTCCCGGTCGTTCTTGGGAAGCCATCGGCCACCTCGCGCTTCGGCTGGTGCCAGCAATCACCGTCGCGGACCTCGGCGCTGGGGAAGGCCTTCTTTCCCAACTCATCGCCAATCGCGCTGAGCGCGTCTGGTGCATCGACAACTCCGCCCGCATGGTCGAAGTCGGCACCGAGTTAGCCCGCAAAAACGGGCTGGCGAATCTCACCTACAAGCTCGGCGACATCGAGCAAGTCCCGCTGCCCGATCAATCTGTGGACCTCGCCATCCTTTCGCAGGCGCTCCATCACGCCAGCCATCCGCAAACCGCCGTTAACGAAGCATTCCGCATCCTCAAACCCGGCGGCCAGTTGCTCGTGCTGGATTTGAAGGAACACACCTTCGAGAAAGCCCGCGAGCTTTACGGCGATCTCTGGCTCGGCTTCAAGGAAAGCGCTCTTCACGCGTTTCTGAAACATTCCGGGTTCCATAAGGTTGAAGTCACGGCTGTCTCCCGCGAGGAAAACGAACCCCATTTCGAAACCCTTCTCGCAAGCGGTCTCAAGTCTGCGCGCTAGTATTACTCCGTTAAGTAATTGATTGCATTTCTTCCCCCGCCCGATTCCAATCTGGCGCATGGAATGGTCCGGTCCGCTTTTTGAACGCAGC
>JAYVMJ010000149.1:0-2129 GCA_043759025.1 Verrucomicrobiota bacterium
ACTGCCAGCGGAACAGTGTGCGATAGATTCGCCACGAATCGATGATCGGGCGGAAATGGGATAATCGGTTGCCATCGAGATAGACCGTCGGAATGCCCACCAAACCGATACTCCTCCCCTGCCGAAGCGCGAGCAGCAGGATTTCCAATTCCGTTTCGTAGCGTCCCCCGCGGATCTTCTCGACGATTTCGAACACGAAATCCCGGTCGAAAGCCCGATAGCCGGACTGCGTGTCGGTGGGCGCGCCCGGATGCACGAGTTTCATCAGCTTCGCGGTAAGGGTATTTCCAAAACGGCTGCGCAAAGGCATTTTTTCCCGCGCCCTGCGTTCCCCGATCACGAGCGCGTGCTTCCCCTCCGCGACCGCACGGGCCAGACGTGGAATGTCTTTCGGCCGATGCTGTCCGTCCCCGTCGAGCGTAACCATCACATCGAAACTCACCGAATTCTTGGCGTGGCGAAACGCTTCCAGCAACGCGATGCCCTTCCCGCAGTTTTTGGGCAGACTCAACACCTCCACGTTCGCACACTTCGCCGCGACTTCACGCAAAACGGATTCAGTTTCGTCGGACGATCCATCATTAACCGCGATGACATGGCCGGCGAAACCTGCTGCCGCACGCACGATCGGACCGCATACACCCGCAAGATTATAGCAGGGAATCACGCAACAAACACGTGGGGCGATCAGGGGCAAATCCTGACCGGCAACCAAGGGGGAATGGGCCGGCTCCAGGTGAACCAAAAACCAGCCGGCCCGGTCAAAAAATCCCCGGGGCGAAACGACCTTCACGAAAAGTTTTTTAGCCGACCGGAAAAATTCCTCCGGCAAATGGATCTCATCCGCGAGGTGCCCCCGGACCAGACGCGCATCGCCCTTGAAATCGCCGGAGACCGTATCGTGGACTCCCGCGTACGATCCGGAAGATAGTCCCACCGATAGCCGCACAGCACCGTGAGCAGTTTCAGCGGCGATAAATATCGTGCCGGTCAGTGCGATTCGGGTGATCTCCAAACGCAGGGAGCCGCCGATGAATTTAGCGGAGACAAAACGAGGACTGTCGTCGTCCGTAGTTGACAACGTGGATACCGTGAAAACCTCCGTCGGCTGCGCGAACGCCAGAAAGCGACCGCGGCTCAACGCCATTTGGGTCTCATGACTGAGAATCGCCTTCCGCTTCCGGTCGACTTGTTCCGGCGAGAGGGAAATCTCGAGGAATTCTCCCGGCTGTTCCTCACCGCGACTATGGACCAGATATTCGAGCAAATGAAACGGCGGGATTTCATCGAGGCTGTCCCGGGAAAGGGCAAATTGGAGCAGCACCGCCAGTGCGCTATGGTCGGGATGCAAATCGTATCGCGACGGTGCCACGATCACCGTGGGCCGCCACTGATTGATTTCACTGGAAAGTTTTTCGATCAATTCCGCCCCGCCGCCCAGTAAAAGCGCGGTGATACCTTGATCAGGATAATGCCAGAAAGAAATGCCGTCGCGCCGGACGCCCAAACGTGAAAGCGCGGCATTGGCCTCGTTTTCACGACGCTTTCCCCAGCGGGCACGGTCGGTGGCATCGATGTGCCAGCGCCGTTCGATGTAGCGCTGCGGCCAGGGATTATTGTCGCCGTCCGTGAGAAAGATGACCCGGACCTCCGCCCCCCTCATCAGGACGTGTTGAATCAACCCGCCCGCACTAAGCGATTCATCGTCAGGATGAACGGCCAGCACCAAGACCCTATCCCTCGATGATAGCGGTAGTTTATTCACTATAGATAGGAACGCAGGCGTAGAAAGTGGTTCCGGAGCGATGGTGGAGTGGGACGACAATTATTCCTCATGCCCGAAACTTGCAGTTGTGGGAAGCTTTCTTGTGGAGAGGCCCCGCCAATTTTGCGAATCCCAAGGACGGAGCCCATGGCCACGGAATGGGGAAATCCGGCGAATTAGCCTTTAGAAAAAAACGGTGCACGGTTTGGCATTGCGCGGCACTTTAGCATGTTAATCGTTTAAATAACATCGGGGAATGCCCGGCGGGGTGTAATTGGAAGTGAAGTCAGTTGGTGGACCAGTATTTTTCCCACTGATGATTGGCGCGGAGGGTGCGGAGCTGGCAAAGGGCATGAGCGTTGGG
>JAYVMJ010000150.1:0-4946 GCA_043759025.1 Verrucomicrobiota bacterium
TCCGAAGTCGAGCAACACGAGATCGTCCGCCGCCTGCAAAGCGCCTTCGCCCGGCTGGACGCCGCCGCCGCCGCGCATACAGGGGCCGTCGCCGAACTCGACCGCCTCGATCAATCCCTCCTCACCCGCGCCTTCTCCGGCGCGCTCTAGCGGCGAAACTCCATGGCCGAGCTTTATCCAATCATCAAGATTCGCTCCGACAGCAAGGAGCTCGTCGAGCAACTCGGCAGCAAGCCCAAGTTCTGGTTTCGTTTGGAAGGCGATACGCAGCCGTGGCTTTTCAAATATACCCGCGATGGCACCGGCGAACACTGGTCGGAAAAAGTGGCGGCTGAAATCGCCAAGCTCATCGAGTTGCCCGCCGCGACGGTCGAACTGGCCGATTTTATGGGCAAACGGGGATCCGCCTCCCGTTCCTTCGTTCGGCGCAAAGAGGGCTTCGACTTGATCCACGGCGACGAGTTGCTCGCCGGTCACGTCTACGGCTACGAGCGCGATCGGGTATTCCGACATTCGAATCACTCGATTCAAAACATCATCGAGGCCGTCACCAAGGTCTTTCCCGAAGAAACGCAACGCCATGCCCAGCTATGCCGGCTGGCCGGCTTTCTCGTCCTTGATGCTGTCATCGGAAACACCGACCGACATCACCAAAATTGGGGCATGCTCCGGCGCCAAGCCGAGGGTGGCGTGACCGAACAGGAAATCGCGCCCTCGTTCGATCATGCCTCATCGCTGGGACGCAACGAATCCGATGAAAATCTCGAGCGCCGCTTGCGAGACAACCTGGTGCTGCACTATGCCCGCAAAGGGCGCGGTGGCATTTATTGGACCACGTCAGACGCCAAAGGGGCAAATCCCCTGGACCTGGTGGAAAAAGCCTCCAGGAAATGGCCGACATTTTTTGCGCCTTGGCTGCAAAAAATCCATCAGGTGGACGAAAATCACTTTTTAGATATCGTAAGCCGGGTGCCAGACGATTGGATGAGTCCCGCGCAGAAAAAATTTTGCCTGGCTTTGCTTTCCTCGACCTGTTCCGAACTGAAAAAAATCCCCCTATGAACTCCCTCTTCCTCGCGTGGCAGGACAGCGGCCCCAGCCGGGCCTGGTTCCCGATTGGGCGTCTGGATGCCGACCTTGATCGGCACCATTTCACTTTCGCCTACACGCATGGCGCAGTCCGTGCGGCGCAAACGGCGGGGCTTCGTCCGCTGGAATCATTTCCGGACTTTCGACGCACCTATGAATCAAGCCGTCTTTTCCCTCTATTCCAAAATCGGGTACTGGAATCATCACGGCCCGATTTTCAAGAATACCTTCAGCAACTGGACCTCGATCCCAACGAAGCCGATCCAATCTCCATCCTCGCGGTCACCGGCGGCGCCCGGCAAACGGACAATCTGCAGGTTTTCCCGAAAATCGAACGCCAATCCGATGGCCGTTTCTGCTGCCGCTTTTTTCTGCACGGCAACCGCTACGTAAGCGCAGCCGGGCAACAGATCCTCAGTTCGGTGAAGAGCGGCGACGATCTCCGCATTAGTTTGGAGCTGAACAATCCGGCAACCCGCCTAGCTTTGCAGATTCTCACCCAAGACTACCACATGATCGGGTGGGCGCCGCGTTACCTCATCGGCGATTTAAAAAAGGCGATCGACGATTCCCCCGAGGCCGTGATCGGCAAAGTCGTCAAAGTGAATCCAGCGCCCGCGCCAACGAATCAGCGAGTGCTGATCGAACTAACCGGACGACTACCAGAAGGCCATTCACCAATGTCGGACCCCGATTTCCAGCTCATCGCGGCATCTTAACAAAGAAATCGAGCAAGGGCGTTGCAGACGTGGCGGATTTGCAAGGCGGAGATTCGCTGCAGCGATTATTGCAAGCCACCGCCTCTTGTCATCCTCGCGCCGCACGATTGACGATGGTGTAATTGCCCGACCTACTCGCTACTTTCCCTCCCATGCTCACTGAACTCAAACGCGAAGCCTACGAAGCGAATTTGCTCCTGCCCAAGCACGGGCTCATTAACCTCACGTTCGGCAACGCCAGTGCGGTGGATCGCGCCCGCGGCATTTTCGCGATCAAACCGAGCGGCGTGGATTACGCTATGTTGAAACCCGCCGATATGGTCCTCGTCGACCTCGAAGGGAAAAAAGTCGAGGGAAAGCTCAATCCGTCCTCCGACACGCCCACGCATCGCCGGCTCTATCTCGGATTCGAACAAATTGGCGGTATCGTGCACACGCACTCCTCGCACGCGACGTCATTCGCCCAAGCCGGGCGCGCTGTCCCTATCTTCGGCACCACGCACGCGGATTATTTTTACGGCGAAATTCCGGTCACCCGCAAAATGACGGCCGACGAAATCGGCAACGGCGCCTACGAGTGGGAAACCGGCAACGTGATCCTCGAACGTTTCAAGAAGATCGACCCGCTCGATTGCCCCGCCGTGTTGGTGAACCGCCACGCGCCCTTCACTTGGGGACCAACGGTTGCGAAAGCCGTTGAGGTCGCCGTCGCCGCTGAATGCTGCGCCCACATGGCGTTGATGTCGCTGCACCTGGAACCGAAATTGCGCACAATCGAACCCGAGTTGCTGAACAAACATTTCAAACGCAAACACGGGCCGGACGCTTACTACGGGCAGAAGAAATAGCGGCTTCCCACAGGTTGCCGTCAGAATGATCGGACGGGCAAAATCCTGACGATGGGCTTCCCGGGCCGGGTAATAGTTGACGAATCGCTTTCCGGCGGGTGCAGTCTGGATCGGTTACCTTTCGAACCGCCCTTCCATGTCGTCCCCCTTGCGTTCACTTTTTCGATTTCAAGAAAGCGGTCTTTTGCTCGTGATCCTCGCGTTGGGCCTGCTTCTCACCGCGTTCAGCGGTTCCGTGCGCATCCCACTATTCGAGCGCACCCCGGACGGCACCAGAAAACGGGTTTTTAATACCAATGAGGCGGGCGAGCGCACCCCGGCGTTCGTGGTGAAAAATAAATTTCTAAATACCCAGAATCTCGCGCAACTCGCCAAGGACACCAGCTTCACCGCGATCATGGCCGTCGGCATGGCGGTCGTCATCATCTCGGGCGGCATCGATCTTTCCGTCGGTTCGATTTACGCGCTCGCTTCCGTGCTCGGCGCGTTGGTGCTTCACCACTATGGGCCGGAGGGCGTCGGTGCGGAGACTACTTCCTCGTTCGGCGTGATTCTCGGCATCGCCGTCTGCGTGGGCGCGGGAGTCCTCTGCGGCTTGTTCAATGGCGGTCTCATCGTCGCCCTGCGGGTTCACCCTTTTATCATCACGCTCGGCGCGATGGCAATTTTGCGCGGCATCGCTTTTGTGATCACAAAAGGCCAGTCGGTGGGCGGATTTCCGGCGGTCTTCCGCGATATCGTGCGCTACGAAGTAGGCGATGGTCTCAGCGTCGTCCCCATGCTGGTCATGGTCGTCGCCTTGATCGTGGGTTGGATTTATCTTTCACGTCTCGCCGCCGGGCGCCGGGTTTATGCGATCGGAGGCAATGAACTCGCCGCGCGTTTCAGCGGCATCCGGGTCGAACGCGTGAAGCTGAGCGTTTACGTGATCTCCGGTTTCACCGCCGGAATCGCGGCGTTGCTTTCCATCGGTTATTACGGCGCCGCCACTTCGGGTGATGGACAGGGTTACGAACTCAATGTCATTGCTGCCGCCGTTGTCGGCGGCGCGAGCCTGATCGGCGGTCGCGGCTCCGCGCTTGGCGTCGTGCTGGGCGCACTGATCATCCAAATGATCAGCAGCGGCATTGTCATTCTGGGCATCGACCAAAATTACAGCCAGATCATCATTGGCACGGTCGTAATCGCCGCAGTCGTACTTGACAACTTTAACACCTGGCTCGCGCGCCGCCGTTTGACCGCGAAGGTTGGCTGAGTTTATTTAAGTCCTCATTTACTCCATGAAAAAAATCCTATCCCTCCTCATCGCCGGTCTCGCCAGCGCCGTGTTCGCGCAAGCCGCGACCCGTACCATCACCATCGGTCTTGTCGCCAAATCTCAAGGCAATCCCGTCTTTCAGGCCGCCCGCGTCGGCGCGCAGGACGCCGCCAAGGAGTTGAGCGCGAAATACAAGATGAACATCAAGATCGACTGGCGCACGCCCAACGAAGAGGACGCGCAGAAACAGGCCGAGGCGATCGAACAACTCGTCCTCTCCGGGGCCGAGGGAATTTCCGTGAGCTGCTCGGACGCCAACAAGTTGACGGATGCGATCAACTCCGCCGTCGATAACGGCGTGCCCGTGGCCACGTTCGACTCCGACGCGCCGGCTTCCAAGCGGTTCGTCACTTACGGGGTCGATGACATCGATTGCGGTAAACAGACCATGGCCGAACTCGCCAAAGTGATGCACGGCAAAGGCGTCGTCGCGATCCTCGCCGGCAACCCAAATGCCCCGAACCTCCAGAAGCGCGTGCAAGGCGCCAAGGAGGAAGCCGCCAAATATCCGGGCATCACGATTCGTGACGTTTATTATCACAAGGAAACCCCGCAGGACGCCGCCGCCAAGGTTGAGCAGGTCATGCAGGCCAATCCCGATATCACCGGCTGGGCCATGATCGGCGGCTGGCCGCTGTTCACGGAGAACGCCCTCAAGTGGCAACCCGGCACCGTGCAATGCGTCGCCGTCGACGCCCTGCCCGCCGAGCTCGCCTACATCCGCAGCGGTCACGTGCCGGTGCTGCTCGCCCAGCAATGCTACGAATGGGGCCATCGCACCGTCGAATTGCTCATCGAAAAAATCGTCGATAAGAAAAATCCTCCCGCCGTGAAAGACATCAGCGCCCTCATCCCCGTCACCAAAGACAACGTCGACGCCTTCGCCAAGAATTGGGACAAGTGGCTGCCGAAGTGAGCCCGCACCGCCGGCTCTCGGTCATGGGTTGGAGTTCATGGGTTATGGGTCATATG
>JAYVMJ010000151.1:0-4767 GCA_043759025.1 Verrucomicrobiota bacterium
GGTGGCGGCTTCATTGACATTCTATCCGCCGAGCAAACCGAGAAAAGCAACGCGTGGTATGAAGGCACTGCCGACGCCGTGCGCCGCAACCTGATCCACTTTCACCGTCATGGGCACGACTACGTCTTGATCCTTTCCGGCGACCAATTGTATCGGATGGATTTCAGTAAGATTGTGGACCAACACATCGCGATGGGATCGGACGTCACGATCGCCGCAATTCCGTTTCCAGTCTCGAAGGTCGAAGGGCTCGGTCTGATGCGGGTGAAAGACGATCTTTCCATTACGGAATTCGTCGAGAAACCCAAGGACCCCAAAATTATCAGCGATTTGGCCGTTGGTCCGGTGTTGCAGCAAAAACTGGCCCCGGGCTCGGAGAAGGTGTGTCTCGCTTCGATGGGCATCTATGTTTTCAGCCGGGAAGTACTGCGCGATGCGCTCGACAACAACATGAAGGATTTCGGCAAGGAGGTTATCCCCGCTTTGCTCGGGAAATCCAAACTCGCGAGTTATATCTTTGAAGGCTACTGGGAGGACATTGGGACGGTGCGGGCGTTTTTCGAAGCGAATCTGGCCCTGGCGCAGCCGTTACCACCGTTTAATTTCTTCGATCGCAGCGCGCCGATCTATACGCATCCCCGCTATCTTCCCGCGTCGAAGATCAATCATTGCGATATCAATCACGTCGTCATCGGCGATGGCTGTATCGTGACGGATTCGACGCTGAAGCATTGCGTCATCAGTATCCGTTCAATTCTCGGCGAAAACTCCACGTTGGAGGATGTCGTGATGATGGGGGCGGACTATTACCAAAGCGAAGAAGAAATCGCCGCCGACAAAGCTCGCGGCCGGCCCGCCATGGGCGTCGGGCGCAATTGCCGCATCCGCCATGCGATCATCGACAAAAATGCCCGCATCGGCGAGGGCGTGACGCTTTCGCCCGAGGGCAAAGCCGATGGGGATTATGCGCACGATATTGTGATTCGCGACGGCATCCTCTGCGTCTGCAAGGGCGCGCTGATCCCCTCAGGATTTACCCTTTAAGGCTTTTCGCTGGCTGGCGTAGGCGATGAGCGCGACGCCGGCCAGGATCATGAACAGCGAATAGAAGGTTCCGCGGCTCAAGCCGAGGATCAGGCTTATGCCCTCGTCCGGCTCCCGGAAAATTTCGCCGAGCGAGCGAGCGAGCGCATACGCGATCAGAAATTCCCCCGCGATTCTTCCGGGTTGCGTTTGTGCGCTCCGGCTTTTCCAGAAGCGCCACTGTAGAAAAGCAAACAACAGCAGTCCTTCCAATCCGGCTTCGTAAAGTTGTGAGGGATGTCTTGGGTCCGGACCCCCACCGGTGTGGATGAAGATCATCGCCCAAGGTACGGACGTTACTTTACCCCAAAGTTCGCCATTCACAAAATTGGCGAGACGGCCAAAAAACAAACCGATCGGAGCAACGGTAACGACCAAGTCACTCACTTGGAGAAACGAGATTTCCCTCTTGCGGGTAAACCACCACATGCCGACGACGACTCCGATCATCCCGCCATGGCTGGCCATGCCGCCTTCCCACACGCGGAAAAGGACCAATGGGTCATGCAAAAATGATTCGGGTTGGTAGAGGAGGAAATACCCGAGCCGTCCCCCCACGACGACGCCCGCGATGAGGCAAGTCATCAGGTCGAAAATTGACGTTAAATCGAGCGGGCTGCGACCGGCCTTGTGGTAGCGTTGAAGCAGCCAACCAGCCACGACAAACCCCGCCAGATACGCCAAGCCATAATAGCGGACGCCAAAATTTTCGCTGAATCGGATCAGGAATGGATGCGGTGTATGCACCCAATAGGCGAGGGAGAGTCGGCCAAACATTTCCCAACAGAGGAGCACGGAAGCCCGTGCGAACACAATCCCTTTTGCGGGCAACGAACCGACCGCAGGCGTTCGATTTCACCAAAGTTTTCTTGCCGGTGAGGATTTCGCTACGCTTAGTTGAACTCTCTCCATGGCCGAACTCCAGACTACGCCTTTGAACGCATTCCATCGTCGACACGGTGGAAGAATGGTCGATTTCGCCGGCTGGGATATGCCGGTTCAATACAAGAGCATTCTCGAGGAACATAAGGCCGTCCGGCAACGTTGCGGGCTTTTTGACGTGAGCCATATGGGCGAGGCCGATGTGAAAGGACCGGAGGCGCTGCGTTTTTTGCAGCACCTCGTCACGAATGACTGCAGTAAACTTTTCCCGGGGCGCATTCTTTATACCGTGATGTGTTATCCGCACGGTGGCGTGGTTGACGACCTGCTCGTATACATGCGCGGCGAAAACGATTATTTCCTCTGCATCAACGCCGGAAATATCGCCAAGGACATGGCGTGGATGCAGGAGCAGGCGAAGGGTTTCAACTGCACGGTGGTGAATCGATCGTCCGATTATGCGCAACTCGCGATTCAAGGTCCGCGCGGTCCGGAGCTCGTACAATCCCTGACCAAGACCGATTTGGGCGACATCAAATACTATCACTTTACCGAGGGTGAAGTCGCGGGAGTCGACTGCCTGATCAGTCGCACGGGCTACACTGGCGAAGACGGATTTGAGCTTTACTGTGCGGCCAGTGACGCCGCTAAACTGGCCGATGCAGTGGTCGCAGCCGGCGCGCCGTTCGGGCTCGACCTCACCGGCCTTGGGGCGAGGGACAGCCTTCGCCTCGAAGCGGGATTTCCGCTTTATGGCCACGAAATCACAGAAGCTATTTCTCCGCTCACCGCCGGCCTTGGCTGGGTGGTGAAACTCGATAAAGGAAATTTCATCGGGTCTCAGGCTTTGAAAGAGGAAAAGGCGAAGGGCTCCGCCAAGAAAATCGTTTTTTTCAAAACCGGCGATCGTCGGATCGTGCGCGCCGGCAGTGTGGTCCTTGGTCCGTCTGGTAGTGAAGTAGGGCAGGTGGTTTCCGGCACGCTTTCGCCCATCATCAACGAAGCCATCGGTTCGGCGTTGATCGATGCTGCCGCCGCGAAAGAGCAATTAACGGTGGACATCCGCGGGACCAAACTGAATTTGCAACTCGTCAAACCGCCGTTCGTGCCGCTAAAGAAAAACTAACTTCCCATGAGCAACGTCCCTTCCGATCTCAAATTCGCCAAGTCTCACGAATGGCTCAAAGTCGCCGCCGATGGCACCGCGCTCGTTGGCATTACCGATTACGCGCAGAACAGCCTTGGTGACATCACTTACATTCAAGTGCCCAAGGTCGGCGCGATCCTAAAGGCCGGTGACACCTTCGGCGTGGTGGAATCCGTCAAGGCCGCCTCCGATGTCTACGCGCCCGCTGCCGGCACGGTGATTGAGGTGAACAAGGTGTTGGACGCAAATCCTGAAAAGGTAAATTCGTCACCGTATGTCGACGGTTGGATGTTGAAACTTAAGCTGACCAATCCTGCCGACACCGCCGCTTTGTTGTCTGCCGCCGATTACGAGAAGTCGATCAGTTGACGCTTGGCGGTTTGCGAGAGCGTCCTGCCCGTCACTTCGAAGCGACCAATAAAAAACCCGCGACGCAGAATTCTGCGCGCGGGTTGAAATAAATTCGCGAAGGCTCAGGCCTTGCCGGACTTCGCGGACTTCTGGCGGGCCGCATTACCGAGGATGCGCTTGCGGAGCCGCAAACTCTTGGGCGTGACCTCGACGAGCTCGTCGGCGGCAATATATTCAATCGCTCGCTCAAGGGAGAGCTTGGTCGCCGGCGTCAGGCCGGTGGCGACACCGGAACCCTGCGAACGGAAGTTCGTGAGCTGCTTGGCGCGGACCGCATTGCAGGCGATGTCTTCGTTGCGGGGATTCTCGCCGACAATCATGCCTTCGTAAACTTCCTCGCTGGGATCAACGAAGAGCTTGCCGCGTTCCTGCACCATCTCGAGCGCGTAGCCGGTGGTGATGCCGGCCTCGGTCGCGATGATCGTACCGGTGATGCGGGTGAGCACCTCGCCGGCGTAGGGACCGTATTCCTTGAACAAATGGCTGAGCACGCCGCGGCCGCTGGTGGCGTTAACGACGTCGATTTCCATGCCGATCAGGCCACGCGTGGTGATGGTCGCCTCGAGCATCGTGGTGTGCGGCAGTTTTTCCATGTTGGTCAGGCGGCCCTTCCGGTTCGCCATGTTCTGCATGATCGCGCCCACACACTCGTCCGGAACCTCGATCCAGACTGTCTCGTAGGGTTCCTGACGCTCGCCGTCTGGGCCCTTCTTCTCGATAACCGTCGGACGGGAAACGAGCAGCTCGAATCCCTCGCGACGCATCGTCTCGACGAGCACGGCAACCTGCATGGCGCCGCGGGCCTTGACGTTGAAAATGCCTGCCTTGTCGGTGTCCTCGATCTTGATCGAGACATTCGTCTTCAATTCGCGCATGAGCCGCTCGCGCAGTTGGCGGGAGGTGACGAGCTTGCCTTCGCGGCCGACGAGCGGACCGTCGTTGACGCAAAATTGCATCTCGAGGGTCGGCGGATCGATCTGAGTGAAGGGCAGGGCGTGGCCGGCTTCGTCCGCCGTAAGCGTGTCGCCAATGTCGACGTCTTCGAAACCCGAGATGCCGACGATGTTGCCGGCGACGGCGATATCAGTCTCGCGCGTGCCGAGGCCGGTAAATTCAAAGACCTTGGTGATCTTGGCACGGATGCGCTTACCGTCCTCGTTGCGGATAACGAACACGGTCTCGCCAACCTTGGCTTCACCGCCGAGAATCTTCCCGACGGCGATACGTCCGACGTAATCGCTCCA
>JAYVMJ010000152.1:0-13772 GCA_043759025.1 Verrucomicrobiota bacterium
CCAACCGAAATCCAGCCAATCGTATAAATCACAACCGCAATCGAAAAATCCGCTGAATATCCCGGATCGATCTCCAGCCAGTGCGCAGCCTGACCGGAAAAGCACAGCAATCCGGCTAAAAGGATCTGCAATGTCGCCGTAAGCCCGGCAATGCCCACCGCACTCGCCAAGGTGCGTCGAACCATCGAACGATCCGCAACATAATAACGACTCAGCAGATTGCCGATATAAGCCTGATGGCCACCGTCCAAGGAAGTCAGCAGCGTGGAGAGCGCCCCAACACTGAGCCAGAGGCCGTAGGTTTCTTTCGGCCAGAATCGCAGCAACAGCGGCACCTGAACCAAGGTGAGACCGAAATTCAGCACAAAACTTATTCCACTCACCACTCCGCCTTTCGCGGCACGGCCGTGAAGCGTGTCTTTTTTTGAAAGAGCCGTATCAACGTTTCTCACGATGGATCGCTTTACGTAGGATAAAATAATATTTGGAAACCCGCAATGAACCTCAGGACTCAAGCGCCGTATTGGCTTCGCCTAAATTTACGGTTTTCTTCCGACCAAATAAATGGGGTGACAACCGCTTAATCCGGTTTCCGGATTTTCGAAGTCTACTCGCTCCCGAAGATAGCTGATCATTTCCCTACTGTAGGTCAGATATACCGCATCAACATCAGGACTAAAAGTGTCCGTAAAACAGGTGGGGGCAACGTTCAGCCAAAACGCATAACCGTCGGCAATTTGTTTTCTTCTCTCGGCGCATTGCCGTGGAATGGTAACTTTGCGATCCCAGCCGGTCACCATCGCGTCAAGCACCCTGCCCTGGGCCACTTTTTCACGTCCATTGTATTGACTGAATCCTGCGCGTTGGGATGGCATGCGTCCCGCGCCAAGAAAATCCGGACAACGCAAAATAAACACTCCACCTGGCTTTAACACCCGATGGCACTCGTCGAGGAACAAGTGAGGATAGACCACATGTTCGATCACAAAAACCGAGAAAACGGCATCCACACTCGCCGAATCAAGCGGCAGTATGTTCGCCTGCTCGATGCGCTTGAATCGGGCGGAGGGATAACGCTCCTGGTTTTTTGCCAGCAGCTGCTCCGAAAAATCACATCCCGTGTAGCGTGACGCCAGGGAAATGTGGTATCGCAGTATATTGGCTGAGCCACACCCAACTTCAGCAATCGAATTGCACGATGCAAGTCGTCTCGCGATGTCGAGATAGCATTCGTCCTCCAGCCACGCTTTTGCCGTGAAATCGATCTCCCCATAATACACTTTGGAGGAGGCATAGAAATTTACCATTCTCCGTTGCAGATCAGCCAGCGAAGCGGCATTGGCGGAATCGATCGCTGCAATCCAATTAAGTTTTCTGTTTGGCGTCATGGGAATAAATTCCTGCCTTCGGGAGGCCGGTTACCTTCGGAGTGAAAGGCCCCGGCCACACTGACTGGAGCACACGTTTCGGAGGCCAATGCTTTTTGACCAAAGCCTCGATAATTTTGCCATTCCCCGATCATCTCTCGCGAAAGATTTGTGCAGGACTTCGCTCGAGCCCAGGCGATCGCGCCGCGCTGCAGTTCATCGTAGTGAGTCTCAAGCATCGCCTCAATTTGGGCCATCAAATCCCCCGCATCCCGGTAGGTCAGACAATTTTCACCCGGAATCAGATCGTGCGGTGCACAGTCCGCCGGCTTCGAGGGCAAATCGCGAAAGCACGGCACCGCTCCGTTAGCGGCTATCTCATAGTGCCGCAGGCAATCCCACCCCGCACGCCGGGTAGTGACGCCAAAACGTGAAGTCTGGAGATCGGCATAATAGTCGGCTTCTGAATCAAAGGCGTAATCCGTTGAACTGCCCGGGACCAGTTTGGCGATTTCACGATCCACGATGTGTCGTGAAAAATTCTTTGTCTTGTTCGGACGCGTCTCGACAATTTTTTCCGGAGGAATCCCAAACGAGATCCGACGCAATCCCTCATAGTGCGGCAGCCATTTTCGATAAAACTGCGGCACCACTCGATGCCATAAGTTGAATCTGCTGGCGGAAGTGAGTTCGCGCTTGAAATAGAGAAAGCCCTCATTTGCTGCAGGCAAAAACCAAGAACGAGGCCGGCGCCACCAATAACCGGCATGCGGATAAACCTGATCGGTGTCTGATCCGTCGACTATTATCGTGTTTTCCGGATGGAGGTAGGGACGCCACTGCGAAAAGAAACCGAACTGACGCCATATGTCCGAAATAATGACCAAGTCATACTCCCCCTGAACTAGTTTTTCCCCGACGCCGTATCGATCGATTGGAATCTCCTCCAATAGACCCGTATAAAGAGTAAAGCCGTGACCGCGAACCTGACATCGCATGAACTCCGGGCAATCCCGGTAAAGAATATCGCGTCGCGGATAGTCCACCAACTGCGGCCCGTAAATCCGTCGAAGACCCAAAAGCAGGCAATCGGAAAGATAATCCTGCTCGGAGGACGTGAGAAAAAGAATCTTCATGCTACTGGGTTCCGCCATCTGGCACTGTGGAATCTCTTTTCGTCCAATTCACCGTTGGCTCGTCCGGACCAGCGCCAACAACCACCGGATGCTCGCCTGTATTACCACCTAGCTCGAAATGAGTTCGTCCCGATGGCGGTAGCTGCCAATCCCGCTCAAACATCCGCGAGACTACTTCCCGGCAAATTTTTACTCCTTCCCAAAATGATTTCCACTGGCCCCGCAAGAGTCTTGAGGCAAGATGACGGAAGTAATACCGCCGGCTCATCTTTTTTTGCCGCGCGAGCCAATCGGCCAGTTCCTCTCCAGTGGCTGCAGCGCGATGGATATTCAAGGCGTGCATCCGATGGGTGATCAGAAATTTCTGCCACGAGAACGTGCGAACTTGCGTTGGAGTATGGTCCAATTTGATCAGCGCTTCCGGCACGTAGGCAATATCATGGGTGCCGCAAACGCGCATCCACATATCAACGTCCGCCCAGTTGCGAAATTGCGAATCGAACGGCAGATGCTTTTCGTAAACTTCCCGCCGAACCATCACGGTGCCCCAGATAATTGAGCTGGTGGTGGCGACGTAGTGCCGGCGGAAAAAATCGCGCCCTTCACTGTATGGCGCGCAGGGATGAATCCAAACCACTTTGCGCGCACTCAAGTCAGTCGTGGCGTCCAACCCGCAAAAAACCAAGCCAGCCTTCGGGCGTGAGATCAACGCCTCCTCCCATTTCTGCAAAAGGGTCGGATCGAATACATCTGCGTCGTGAAGATTCGCGATCAAATCCCCGCTCGCAGCGGCCAAGACCGCGTTGAGATTACCCGGCATCCCGAGGTTGCGCGGATTACGCTGATAGATGAATTTCGGGAAACGCTTTGCATAAGTCTCCGCGACTGACGTCGGATCGTTCGGGGAACAATCATCCCATAGAAGCACCTCGTCGGGCATGCGAGTCTGCCGCGCGAGCGATTCGAGCGTCGCCGCCAGCAAATGCGGGCGGTTATAATGCGTCAGGCAGACCGAGAGCTTCATCGTATGCTCATTTTCTGCCGGCCATTTTCTTTTTGCGTTGCGGAAACGCAAAACGGGGGCTCACGCCGTTGGACCGGTGACCCACCCAGAGGAAGCTCAGCAAGGATCCCGGCCATCACTTCGTCATTGGACAACCGATGCGCCACAATGCAACGCCGGGCCGCTTCCACCACCGAACGCCGCCGGGCCGCATCGCCGAGTAACTCGGCACACTTGAACGCGCACTCCTCCGGGCTTTGCCAAAAAACGGCTTCTTCATTTTCCTTAAAGAGAAACAAATGTTCGCTCGTTCGCTCGGCGCAAAATACTGCCTCGCCGATAAATGGCACTTCGGCACTGCGGGTCGTATGCAAATCGCGGTTTCCCTTTGAAAGCATGCCGATGGCGATCTTCGAACATTGGATAGCACTGACATAGTCAGCCCCATAAATCGCCGGTCCGCGCCAACACGAACTAAGCCGGGGCCACTCTTTCGCCTTTTGCCACGAATGTCCCCAGATCGTTAGCGGCACGCCCAAGTCGAGCAAACGACTCATGAACGGTCCGCGCTCGGGCATCCACGCCCCGACAAATACGACGTCACTCCTCCACTTTTCCCGTTCGGATTCGGACAAGTTTAGCGGTGCGTGAGCCACCGGATCGTAGGAACGATAGACGCGCAGAATCTTCCGGGCTCCAGCAGCCTCTGCCTCAGATATATTTTCTTTCCGAACCACGACAGTGATGTCCTGATAGGCCACAGACCGGCGGTAAAGATTCCACTTTCGCCCGTCGCGATTTCCGAATGGATCGTCGACGTTGTAGTTGAGGATTCTGATTTTCCGATCGCGCAACCAGCGATGAAATCCCGGGGAAACATCAGCTCCCGAATCGATCCAGGCCAAATCGAACGTTTCTCTTGCTATCTTGTGACGCAAAACCCCGTCAATCCAGGGGACGAAGGGCGCAAAGCCCAGCCTCGTGCTGATCGCGCCCAGTAGCGGGCCTCTTGGCAACACGACCAGAGGATTGATCACCTTAACCTGATGACCCAGTCGCCCGAGCGCCTGCGCGCGGTGCGCGCTGGTGGAGTGGGGATCGTCGTCTCCAAGGTAAAGAATCTTCATCGCCATCTGAAATTTTAATGCCCGCTCACTACCGCGACCGGAAGTTTGCGACGGGAGCTCAAGATCGCCTGATAATGACGCAAATTCCCCGCCGCATAATTTCGCCAGGATAAGTCGCGCCGGGCCAGTACTACCGCCGCCGCGCGCATTGACCGCAATCGTTCCACCGAATCCGCTACCATTCTCAACGCCTTCGCAAGTAAGGCAGGCTCACGAGGCGACACCACGAAACCAGCAGGGTACTCCCGCAAACCTGTCGCAATCTCCCTTCCTTCGCCACCAAGCTCGAGAAAATCTTCTCCTCCTGTACTTGTCGTGCAGATCAGGGGAACTCCGCAGGCAAGAGCCTGCGCCTGAACCATCGCCTGGCCTTCCTCGATACTGGCAAGTACAAATACTGACGCGGAGCGATAGTAGGCCGGCAAGTCCGCCTGCGGGACGTGGCCGATGCAACGTATGCGTGGATCAGCACCACCCACCAACCGACTGGTCTCGGACAATACTCCTCCCACCAGCAATAGCTCGCTATTAGGGATATCGGCCTCTTTGAACGCGCGAACCAAGTGGTGAACACCCTTTCGGATACTGAGGGCGCCCACATGAATCACCCGAAATACTTCATCTTTCTTTCCGCCCGGGAGGAAACGCGCGAGGTCGACTCCGAATCCATTGCGAAAAAGCCGATGCCCAGGAAAATCTCGCATCGCGAAACTCCGCTCCACAAACAAACTCGGCACGAACACTCGGTCCGCGAGCTCATACTCACGGAGTTCTCGAGCGACCGTTGCCTTCGGCGTTTCCACCCAGCGCAGGCCGACCGAGGCGTATTCCTCCCGCAGGAGGCGGCACTGTTCGAGCATATGCGACGAGCTCCGTTCAAGCACCGATGGAATTCCACGGGCCCGCGCGGTTAGGAGAGCTGGCTCGGCCGCTCCAGACCAAGCGTGGACCAGGTCGGGATTTCCCAAGTAGCGGGCCGCTTGCCGCGCAAAAAGATTATTGATGCGAAATTGTTGCCGCATGGCGAACGCCTCGCCACCGAGCTTGTACGCCACCCGGCTCAGCACGCCCGAAACCGGCAGGCTGACCACCTTGCAATCCGGGATATTCCACCGCCGAGTCTGGCTCTTGGGATAGTTGGTCACCAGGCGGTGCAGCGCACCCAACTGCTCCAGCTCACGAGCGAGATCAAAGGCATGCCAGCGACCCGGGACGATGATCGTAACTTGAGGAATGGAGCTCAATGCGGTAACCCACCCACCGGCGCAGGAACGAAAAAAACATTTTCAGTTTTCGTCACAAAAATTCTTCGCGGATAAACAAATAATCGGTCTGGCGCTTGCGTACGATTCGATAACCGGCGCGCTGCAATTCGCAGACTGAATCAAACGTCTGTCGCCACGTTATGTCCGGCATGAAATGATGAAATTCAACTGCAATCTGCGCCGGTCTGAATCCGTCGGCAAGCAACGCGGTGAGCACTTCGTACTCGAAGCCCTCGATATCCAGTTTGCAGAGGGCACAGTCGGCGAAGCCGGCCATTTCCAACGCTTTTTTGGGGGACACGCACTGGAACTCAACCGTGGCGGGGCTTTCGCCAGTCGCCACTCGAAATGATCCCTCATCTGAAATTGCCGGCGGTGCGAATCGAACAATAGTGTCGCGCGCGGCCAATCCATCGGAAAAAAAACGCAGCCCGGGATGTTGATTGATCGCCCGCTCCATCGTGGTTTTTCCGGTCGGCGAAGGATCGAACAAGGCGACGTTACAACCGAGCCGGGCCAGATCGATTTCAAAACTCACGTCTTTGCCGGCACCGCCGGACAGAATGAAGGAACCGGGCCGCAGCAAACGCGTACACACCCACCAATTTGCCTCCCCGCCAAGCAACTGGACATCGTCCACATTTCGCCAAAACGCCCGATCAATCAACAGTCGGGCACTACGCCGGAAGGAACCTAGCATGGCTTGAGGCAAATTCTCGTGCCGCAAAAGAAAAAATCCCTGCAACGTTCCCACCGGCTAAAGCTTCGCCCCCTCGCTTCCAGTTGCAGAATGCGATCACGAATGGAAAATGCGGAAAGACGCATCGGGAATTATTGGAAGGCAGGAGAATCCTGGCTCAAAAATTGACGACGGCTGGCGAAAGCGAAGGCTGCATGGACCGTTTCATGCGTTCTTCGGAGTCGCCATAACCGGCTGAAAGAGTGCGGAGACCTCCACTTTTACTTCAAGACCTTCATGGTTACATTAAGGCGTCACCAGTGTGTCGGATGGGTTACGAGGCCTTTACCAATGGCTCCCCATTTGACGTGAAAAGAATTTCCGGGAAAAAACCGGAACCCATGACGCCGGAGTCGTAAATTTGTCACAGAATTCCAGCTCAAGGGCAGTAGCCGCGCGTCGATAGGATTGTAACCTCCGCTCGGGTGGACCTGTCATTCGCAAATCGAGAGTGGGTGGCTTCCTTGGGTTATTTCCTGAGCAGTTACCCACTATCACTTGCCGGACGGATTTTCGGCGCGGGTGCCTCGTCCCATCCATGAAACTCTTTTTGTCCTGCACGGTTGCCGCTTTATTCCTCGGAACGTTGGTCGGGAATGTCTTCTGCGCAGCCATTGCATTCCCAAGTCCAACAACCAACTCACTTCCGCAGCCGACTCCGGTTTCCCCTGACGGCTGGGATTTCTTTAGCCCACCGATTGATTCGATTTTGCCCTCGTCCGCAGCGCCAACAATCGCCGAATGGACGCACACGGGAGGTCCGGATGACACGTTGATTCTGACCGGCGACAAGCTGTCCAGTTTTTCGGGCGACGATGAAGGCCGGGATACGCAGTTCCTTTTCTACGGGCAAACCGTGCAGGCTGATAGCGTCAAAAGCGCCGGCTCAATCCGGCGTTTGGACGGCAGCAAAGCCGCCGTTACGCTTCCCCTCAATTTGCCGCTATGGTCGACTTATTTCTTATGGCCCAAAAATTCGGCTGGCTACGGATATCCGATCGCCGTCAACGCCACGGACGCCTGGTGGCTCAATCCCGACGACAGAGTTACCCAGGGCGAGACAGTTTCCGTCTACGGACGCAATCTCTCCCACGACGGCGGCACAGTATCTTCATGGGTTTACCTGAAACCATCCGGAGTTGCCACGACTGGCGAATGGGCCGCAGTCACCTCGGTCAATCCTTATAGAATTCAATTCACCGTCCCGTCGACGCTCGCAAACGGAGTATATGAAGTGTGGGTCCACAACGGCCACGGCGGGGATTACGGCTGGAGTGGGCCGCTTTCCCTTACCGTCGGCGACCGGTACGAATGGAATGGCACGACATTTAGCGTGAAAGACTACGGCGCGACCGGCGACGGGGTCACCGACGACACCCAGGCAATCCTTGCGGCGTATTCCGACGCCCTCGCCTACCGGGATCGCAGCGGTGTTCCAGCCAAGTTACATCCCACCCTCTATTTTCCCGCCGGAATCTATCAGATGAACCAAGGCCTCAGCCTCAAACACGACATGCGCTTCACTGGCGACGGCAAGACGCTCACCATTCTTCGCTGCAGCGCAAATTTCCGACATACGTCGTCCCAAGGTTTGATGTATGGCGAACGCGATGCGGAGCAGGACATCGAAGTGAGCAATTTGACCTTGGATGCCAATGGGAACTTTGCGGAAACCTCCTTCCCCTACGACTACCTCGTTTGCTGCACCTTCGTGCAACAGTGGACGGATATTCATTTTTCAAATGTCCGCCTTCAGGTGTCCAATCCGGGCAATCGCACGAGCGCCATGTGTTTCGGTACGATCAATCGTTTGACGCTCAGCGGATGTGAACTCGTCGGCGGAGACATCATGCTGATGGGCACCACTCATGCCAGCATCGACCGATGCACTTTCTCGTTCGCCAACGATCTCTTCACTGGCATCTACTTTCAATCGGTCAACGGCGTGAGTGTCACGCAGTGCTCCTGCGCTGATCGCGATATCAATTCAGACACCGGACAGGGCCTTGGCCGGTTTGTCATTCTCGGCGGGTACCTGGGCAGCCAGAGAAACGTTTATATCGGCGACAACAAAACCGTGGACTGCGCGCCGCGGGTCGGTGCGCAGGATCAAAATACGGGAGAACAGATTCTTTCCGAGGGCAATGTGGTGCGATATGAAGGACATCCCGCAGTCGCCACCCACACCACGGCGACCTTCGCCACTCTCACGCCTGACCAAAATCAACGCGTCTTCCAAACTGCCGTGATCGTCGCGGGCAAGGGATTGGGTCAGACGCGTCCAATTACAGCCACCGACTACGCAAACAAAACCATTACCGTAAGCCCGGCTTGGAATGTAACGCCGGACTCGACCAGCGCGGTGCAAATCGCATGGACCACGGACCGATGCGTTATCTACCACAACTCCTTTGATGGCAAAAATGACTATGGCACACGCGTCACGGCTTCGTGTGCAATCGAACCGTATGGCGGATGCAATGAATGGATCGCGGACAGCAACACGATCACCAACATGCACTATGCGATCTACGTCGCCGGGCTCGCCCAATACGCCCCCGAGCCGGTGGCCGCCACCGAGCCGTGTTTATTCCACTACTACGCGAACAATTCCATCCGGGAATGTTACCGCGGAAGTTTCAATTTTGCGGACACCCCGATGGACGCGCAAAGCGTGCCACTCGATTCCACCGCGCGTGTCGGCTACCTCGGACAAGTTTTTCGAGGAAACCAGTGGTCCGATATAACGAACTGCGCAGTTTGTTTCGACGGTGCCATCGCAGGATCGTCGCTCGATATGACCGTATACGAACACAACACGTTTACCAACTTGCCACAAGGAATCGATTTTTTCTCAAACGGACACCATTCCCAAGCGCTGAACCCGGTGCTGTACAAAAACACGTTCGCCCGCGGGACGGCGGCGAACGAAGGTTCATTCGGAGCAAGATTTATCTCGTCCACCCTTTCGCCCGTGCTCCAGGACAACGCTTGGTCCGGATTCGAGAACGCATACACCGGCGCGGAGATGAAAGGATTCCCAAACATTCCCATTCGAACTTTCGAACTCCAGACAACAGCCGCCGGCGCAGCTGCGACCGCCACCATTTTGATTCTCAATACCGGTACGACCCCGCTCATTTGGACCGCATCGTCAGACTCCTCGTGGCTCGCGATGTCCGCATCAAGCGGCACGGTACCGGACGAACGCTCGGCCTCTCCCTTAGTTGTTACTTGCGATGCCATCGCCCTATTGCCGGGAACGCATGACGCCATCGTGACCATCGCCAACGGCAGCATCATGCAGAAGGTCTCGGTATCATTCACCGTGAGCTCTTCGATGACGCCCCCCAAGCAGGTGGCGATCAGCATGACGATTATTCCTCCGCCGTCGGGTCTTTCAACGGCGACCCAGTGAACATTGGCGACGTCCTTAGCCCCGTTTGCCAATCCCTCAGGTCCCGCCAACGAAGTGTGACGAGAATCCAGATCAACCCCGGCGCAACAAAACTCGCGCCCATCTGCGTGATCAACGTTTCCTCCAATCCTCCGGCAATCCGCTTCACCAACGGGCTGAGTGTTACAAGCGACAGTTCGGTCGAACTATTCCAGATATAGACTGCAACTGAAAAGAGAATGAATCCATGGATCGCGAGCAACCCCGGCACGAGTGCCCACCCGCGCCGCCACCACGGCACAGGCGTGGCGACAATCAAAGCAACGAGCAGAGCGGTCGGTATCCACCCCACGCCACGAGTGTCGAGTTCAAGATATCGCACCGGCCCGTCACCATTCCGATCAATTTGCCCGCGGTTGGCCAACGCGATGCGGCTGTCGAGTGAATGATGTAATTCCTGGGGAACACGTTCAAAATTGGCGATTCGCCGGTCGTTTTCCTTGGCGAAAACTATCTGCCCGAGAGAGCGAAAGTAACGACCGTAAGCGTCGTTAAAACCCGGCCACGGCGTAATCAACAGCGCGTACGCCACCGCGAAACGCCAAATGAATCCATGGACTGCCTTACGAGACCGCATGCACTTCCTGTTGCGTCGCGCGCCTCGTCCAGTTGATCCACTTAATCCATAGAACAATCGCGATGACCATGAACGTCGCAGGCCAGATCTCCAAATGCGCCGGGGCAAAAAAATCCGGGCAATGAAGGCCAATAAAATAGAGGCTAACGATGCGGACGAGATTCAGCGCCTGCAATAAAACGGCTCCCGCCACCACTCCGAGCAGCTTGCGACCAAAAGGAGCCGGAAAGGAAATTAAGGCTGCGCAAAAAAACCAAGAGGGCTCGATCGCATCGCAACCCCGGCGGACGGAAATGGCAAAGCGCGCAGAACGAATGGTTATTTCGGAAACGTGGCTGTCCTGACCCAGCCAATTTAAAATTCCATTCGCGATCCCCGCGTTGGCCGTAAGATAGGCGTAGAGCAAGCGGTCGCAAAATGGCGTCAACACCAAGGCGTAGAATAGCATCGTCAGGCCAGTGAATCGAAGGCCGAAGCGCCAGACGGGCGCCACGTTCGCGAACCACGAAAGCCAGCGCGACCCAACCTCACCGTTGCGGGGACCCAGCTGGTGAGGTACGCGACCAGGCACGATGGCTGACCTTGCCTGACCGGTTTTCGAGTTCGCCAGCCGTTTCCCATCGGAGCGGTAATCCTTCATGGAGCCGAATCAGCGGATTGACTCTTGCGATCGATAAAAAATGCCCCGGCGCCAAATAATGCTGTTCCAAACGCGAACGTCAGCCATTTTGAAAGGAGCGGGACGTCCGTGGATTCGTCCGGCACCGCTGGCGGAACGATCCCGTCCATCCAACTTGTGCGGATGGAAATCCGTGTGGCGTAAAATGCACTGGGCACCGGCGAAGATCCCGTGACCAAACTCCAGTTACCAGTGCCGCCCGCATAGAGTCCACGCACGTCGAAGATCGCCGCGTTGAAACCCGCACCCGCGTTGGTGGTATTAAATGGACCGTCCACCGCCGCTGCGATGCCCGCGAGTTTCCAAACACCTCCGTCGTTGATAAAAATCGGGCCACTCGAATCACCGATTGCCAGATGGGCTTCGTTAATACCTCCGGAAGCGTCGAACGTCGCGCGGAGCAAAGTCCCCCAGTAAGATCCAGCATTGACCACCGAGCCGACAGTATTTTGACCCCAGCGAAGCCTTCCGTCGCCCGACCCCCATTGCCATCCGCGCAGAGTGTGGGTTGTCTCGTCCACCACCTCCGCGCCACGGGTCAAACCGCGACCAAAAACGACAAACGACGCGCCCACTTCCGCACTGGCGCGGTACAGGGGTGCCCACGATGGGAAGGTCCCGTTGACTTCACAAATACGCAGGTCGCTCACCGTATCGTCAAAGAATCCCGTGGTCGTGTAATTGACACCACTCAGTACAAAAACATCCCCCACATTCCCACCCACGTGGCGGGCAGTCAGGAAATGGTGCGGTCCGATCGGCGTGCCCTGAAAGCCTGCCCACGAGCCGACCCAGTCCCAGCCACTATTTGCCAACGAACCAGTCGGCGCAGCCGTATTGAAATTTGGATCAGCGGTGGAGAAAAAGATGACAGCAGGTGCAGAAACAGCGAAGGCTAAAAAAATCCCCGGACAAAGAACACGCAATGAATTATGCATAAGCACCCTTTGTCCAAAAGGGACAATTCCGTGACTGAACAATTCAGGAAAGCTCGCGTGCACGGCGTGGAAACAAACGCGAGTGGGAAGAAATCGGCTCGAAATTACGAATGCGAATGGGACAGTGCGGCCATTGAGGTCTTTGAAAAAAAACCGCCCCAGTCGCTGGCGCAGAAGCAAGTTTAGCGCGCAATCTTTCGACCGAAAATCCGTTTCGCTCGTTTTCCAGGTGGCGTGGTTGTGGTCGCATGCAACCATCAGAAAGCCATAAATTTTTCCGTGCAAGAGAGGCTAGGTAAAATTCAGGTTTCAATCGCGCAACGATTTCCCGTTCTCGTTGGAATTGCTGGATTTCAATCATACAAGATCTCGGACACGCGCGCCGCTCAATCGAGTTCTCTATCGATCTGCCTGCTGTTTTCCCGGTCGCCCGCCCGGCAATTCATCGCAAGCAAACGGAGGCGGCCGAAAAAACATCTGCAAAATGGTCCCGATGATTTTTTCACTCGAAAGTCACCCTGGCCCTCTTTTCACGAAGCACTCGCGCGGATATTTAAGAGAGATGCCGATACATTTCCTCAGTTCATTTCAAACCACTCGAACAAATCGAAAGCTCGGGCATCCAAGAAGGGACGGCACAACAACAGCGCGAACCCTCGCGAGCAGCGGACACTTGATATCAGCGATCAAACATCTTGAAGCAGCGAATCCGGGAATTTCCCGCGAAGAAGCCAAAGCAATCGTCAATTCCTTCGGTTACCCACGAGCACAACGGTGGCCCGAAGACGATGGGCTGCCGGTTCGCTGTCTATAAATTCTTTCGGCTTTCATCGAATAATCTATTCATCGCGAATTGAATTTGGAAATCCGGTTCGCAGCAGCAACCGCTTCACGGGTAGAGCAAAAGAGCGGGAAGCGAAACCCGATCCGATGGCCTGCGATTTCCATTCCTCCCATCAAGATTCTTTTTCCCCGGTTTTCTTCTCATTATGGATCTTGATCAGCAGCAAAATTAATACCCCTGGTTCGAATAGGACATCTCGAGTTCTGGAAATAGCCCCCAAGTTTTTTTACACCTCTTTTTCTACACTTTATTCCGGAAACGGGCTGTTTCGGGAAACAACGGGAAACGTCAAAAAGTCGATTTCTCCTCTGAAAACGTACGCCGGGCTAAAATTAAATCCATATCCAATAACACCTAAATACTTTACGCCCGAAGATCGGGGAAAGAATCGAAGTAAAAAAGGAGCGGAGAAGAACAAATCTCGCGACGCTGCTTCGCAATCGTGAGAGCGGGAATTAGTACGCCTGCGTTAAAATGCTTGAGAGTGCCGGATTCGTAGGCGGATTAAGCGGCGGCGGCGAGGCTGGTACCCTCGATGCGGGAGAGATCAATCTGCGGGCGGAGGAATATCGCGAGGGTTGGGTCGTGGGGTGGAGCGGCGAGATATTCGGGCAGGCTGTTTCTGAGGGCGCAGGCGACG
>JAYVMJ010000153.1:0-4612 GCA_043759025.1 Verrucomicrobiota bacterium
CCTGACGCGACTGGGTAGTTGTAGAGTTCGGCCAACAGCGGTCGTTTACGTTCGACAAGCCAGCCGATCAAGCCACCGATAAAAAAGAGCATGCCAAAGTACCAGTGAAACGTCCACGCGAGCCCGATGCCGGACGCCGAGGGCATCCACTTGGCGTGCCGCGGAAACCTGCGGGGCAGGAGCGTGAGAATAATTCCCACCGAACCGCCGATGACGATCGACCAGACCTTGATGGGTTCGAGCGATTCGAAACCGTGGCTCAAGGCGAGGGCGACGACGCGCCAGGCTTGCGCGGCGGGCGCGGGAAATTGATTCGAGCCGAGGACACTCGCGGTGGGCACCATGACCTTGAAGGCCAGCACCGTGGCCAGGGTGCCGATGAAGATGCCGGCGAATTGCGCGAGGAATTGTTTGCGTGGATTCGCGCCGAGGAGATAGCCGCTTTTCAGATCGGTCAACAGGTCGGCGGACGAACTTGCGGCGGCTGCGGTAATGTTGGCGCTCATGAGATTGATGTTCATGTTGCCGGGGCTGAGGCCGCCGAAAATGAGCTGGGTGACCTTGCCCATCGCGCCCATCGGAGTGGTGTCCGTCTCGCCCGTCACTCGGCAGGCGACGAGCGCGAGAAAAAAGGACAGGCCAACGGCGACCACACTTTGCCAGACAGGCATGTTGAAACTAATCTGGGACAACCACGCCAGCGCGCAAAGCGACAGCAATTGCGCGATCACGAACCACGACATCGGGGTTTCGATTGCCTCCATTCCTCCCGTCTTGGCAGCCGCCTTTTTGTTAAACGCCCTGGTGATTTCGGTGAAGGCCCAGGCAATCGCCCGCCATTGGAGGAAAAACGCCAGCAGCCCGGAAGTCACCATGCAGGAAACGCCGCCCCACAAAGTCCATTGCACGACATCCCGATACCCAGTTCCCGTAATCATGCCGTGCGCCTGCATGATCGGGACGAACACCGCCCAGCACAATGTGCCTCCGAACAAAATACTGGAGGCGGGGCGCAATCCCATCAGCACGCCAGCGGCCATAAAAACCGGGTCCCAAACAAACATGACCGTGCGGGCGATCCAAGCCGGGCCGAGTACGGCGACGTTTATCCGCTCCACCAGATTGCCGATGCTATACGGTTCGAGGCGGGCGCTGACGAGATGAAAGCCATCGTTCCAAAATTGGCTGATCGCCGCTGCAATCCCCGCGATGGTGAGCGCGCGCGCGGATTGCGCGGCCCGATCGCCCTTGGAGTAAAGGGCGCGCAGCGTTTCGGCCGCCGCGATGCCAGAGGGGAAGCGCAGTTGCTCGACGTTGATCATCTGCCGCTTCATCGGAATGGCCATCGTCACGCCCAGCACGGCGAGAAAGAAAACCCATGTCAGCATCAGCCCAAGGGGCAGCGATTCATTGTTCATCATGAAGTAGGCGGCAAATGCGGAAACCAAAGTGCCGCCCGTGGAATAGCCCGCAGAGCTCGCGGTCGACTGCATGCAGTTGTTTTCGAGAATCGTCATCGGCGTCTTCGCCCAGCCGAGTTTTAGAAAAATATTCCAAACAGTGTACGAAACGATGCAGGCCGTGATGGCCACGGGGAGGCTCCAGCCGGCTTTTAATCCGATGTAGAGATTGGTCAGCGAAAGCACTCCGCCCAGCACCGTGCCCACGATCACGGCGCGCCACGTGAGCTGCGGCATCACATCGCCCTGACCGCGATAAACCTGTTCAAACCACTGCTGTTCAATTTCCTCGGCTGTGCCCTTGAATCCTTCCACTCGGAGCGGGCGATCGCGGTTGGTCTCGGGCGTTGCGGGCGAGTCGGGCGAGGGAGGTTTGTCCATGGCGAAAAGCGATAACGAGAACGATTAAACTCACGCTAGGTCGGTGGCGCCTCTGTGCGAGGGGAAATTGCCCGGACCGCTTCTTGTGGCTTGAGGCTTACCAGCGTCGGGCTATCATGGTCGGTACCCGATGAGAGCTTGGCCCAGCCAGTTCCTCCGCAGTTTAAAACCTGACGAATCGCAGTCGCTGCAGATTCGCCTCTACCGGCTCTTTTGTGTCACGGCGGCGCTATTTTGCCTCCTCGTGATCTTCCCGGTTAATCTCTTGCAGCATCTCCCGCTGGGGGTTCATTTGGGAAATCTCATCTTGGGGTTAGTCGCCGCGTGGTGCTACTGGTCGTCGACGAAAGGCCGTCAGTATTTTATTGGTTTTTTTGCCATCGTTCTCGTGCTCGTGAATCCCATTTGGTTTTTAAATGCCGGTTCGTACGGCAGCGTTTGCTATTATTTTGCCCCGATTCTGGTCTATCCGCTGGCGATTTTTCGCGGCCGGGTGCGCTGGATGGTTTCGGCGTTTGTGGTGTTGGATTTCTGCGGGCTGTTGATGATCGATTTTTATTTTCCCACCTTGCGAATCCCTTTCGGAAATCCGGCGGACCGCACCATCGACCTCGTGGCGGGCGCGGGTTGCAGCATGCTCTGCCTCGGCGCTCTGGTCTGGCTGCTGGCGTCGGCGCATGAACGCGAGCAACAACGGATTTCACGCTATGCCGAGGAGCTCGCCGCGGGCGAGGAGAAGTACCGCGAAATTTTCAACAGCACCGGCGAAGCGCTCTTCATCTATGAGGAAGACGGTCGTTTGATCGATGTGAACAAGAGCATGTCCGTCATGTATGGCATGAGCCGGGAAGAGGCGTTTCACGAGCCGATGGAAACCCGCAGCTTAGGCGTCAGTCCGTACGGTCGAGAGGAGATTTTGCAGAAAATGCGGCGCGCGCTGGCGGACGGCCCGCAGATTTTTCAATGGCGGAGCCGCCGAAAAAACGGCGAATTATTCTGGTCGGAGGTCGAACTCCACGCGGCGGCGATCGGCGGACGTCGCCGCCTCATCGCGGCGGTGCGTGATATTGACCACCGGGTCAAGGTGGAGGAAGCGTTGCGCATCCAGGAAGAGCGGTTGCGACTGGCGCTGGCGGCGTCGGATCAAGGCTGGTTCGATTTGAATGTGGTCACGGGCGAAGGCAGCGCGAGCGGCGAGTATGCGCGCATCATCGGGCTGGAACCCCGCGAATTTCAGGTGACGGCATCCGGATGGATGGAAGGCATCCACCCGGAAGATGTTGAACTCGTCCAGCGAGAATTCCAAGCGTGCTTGATCCAAGGGGGGACGCGCACGATGGAATACCGCCGGCGAATGCCCAGCGGGGAATGGAAATGGATCCGGTCCACTGGCGACATCGTGGAGCGTGATGCGGATGGAAAGGCGCTGCGCATGCTCGGCACCCATTCAGACATTACCGATCGAAAAAAACTGGAGGCGCAATTATTCCACAGCCAGCGAATGGAATCCGTCGGCACACTGGCGGGCGGGATCGCCCACGATCTCAACAACATTCTTACTCCGATGCTCATGGCGGGTACGGTGCTGAAGGATAAACTCGCTGATCCGGTCGATCAGTCACTCATGACTCAAATCGAGTCTGGTGCAAAGCGGGGCGCGGCGATAGTGCGTCAGTTGCTGGCCTTCAGTCGCGACTTGCCGCAATCGCGGGTATCCGTCGATGTGGCGGGGGAGATCGGGGAGATGATGGACGTCATGCGCGGGACTTTCCCCCGCGAGATCAAAGTGGTGGCGCAACTGCCCGAGGGACTCTGGCCGGTCACGGCTGATCCGATCCAACTACATCAGGTGATCATGAATCTTTGCATCAACGCCCGCGACGCGATGCCGAACGGCGGGACGCTCACGCTGGCCGCGGAAAATCTACCGCCTTCGAATCCGGGACCGTTGCCCGCGACCGGCGCGGCCGGTGATCGTTCGGTCAGGATCACCGTTTCCGACACCGGGCACGGCATCGCGCCGGAAAATCTAGGGCGGATTTTCGATCCCTTCTTTACGACCAAAGGCGTGGGCAAGGGAACGGGTCTCGGATTGTCGACGGTGCATGGGATCGTCAAGAGTCACGGAGGTTCCATCATGGTAACGAGCGAATTGAATCGCGGGGCACATTTTCATGCGGTGCTGCCAGCGAGCGCGACCGCACCACTGCCGCCGGTTGTCGCCGCGGACATCAAGACCGAGGCACCAAAAAAATCGACCGTGTTGGTGGTGGACGACGAGGAACTCGTGCTTTCCGTGACCACCCGCATTCTTGAGCGCAATGGTTACGCGGTGAGTGGAGCGAGTGGAGGTGCGGAAGCGTTGCGGCGCATCATTGAACTGGGTGGCTCCGTCGATTTGGTGATCACCGACATGATGATGCCGGACATGGATGGTCCCGCGCTGGTGGCGAAGTTGCGCGAAGGACGGCCGCAGTTGAGGATCATCGGCGTGTCGGGCCTCGATTTCGATTTGCGCAAAGAGGAAATGCGCGCGCAGGGATTCTCCGAAATCCTGCGTAAACCCTACGACGTGGCGACCTTGGTCGCAGCGGTGCGCCAGCAACTTTCCGCCGTCTGAGACACCTGATCCCAGCCCGCGGCGAGACTCGGAACGAGGAAACGAGCTGAGGCTGTCACGGCCCAAACCAAATGAACTGGATCGAGGTGGAGCGCGACCTCCGGGCGCGCTGGGTACCGGCTCACGTGGCAAAACCCGCCCGCCGTTTCGA
>JAYVMJ010000154.1:0-14756 GCA_043759025.1 Verrucomicrobiota bacterium
CCGCCGCCAAGATCCAGAACCAGCCCGCCATCGCGGGGCGGGCAACGCTCAAGGAGTTTCAGTTGTTCAACGCGCATCGCGTCGTAGGCATAGACGAGAGTGCGGATGCGGTGGTCATACTCGGCAATTTTAACCTTGAGATGTCCTTCAACGGAATGGGCCATTCAGGTGAGTTAGAACGGCCCGATTTATGAGGCGAGGCTGCAAAAAGCTGTGATCCGGTACAGTGGCGTTGTTTTCCATTGGCAACGCCATGGGGTCGGGCTAACGGTTTTGTCTTTGTGACCTCCCCCACTTCTTCAGCCGAATCCATCCCCAATGTACTGGCCGAGCGCTATGCGTCGTCGGCGATGAAAGACCTGTGGTCCGCTCATGGACGTATTCTGCTGGAGCGCGATTTCTGGATCGCCGTGATGAAGGCGCAAAAGGATCTGGGCGTCGCGATTCCGTCCGAGGCGATCAAGGATTACGAGCGTGTGCGCGCCGACGTGAACGTCGACCGCATCAAGGAACGCGAGCGCGTCACTTTGCACGACGTGAAGGCGCGGTTGGAGGAATTTTCCGATCTGGCCAAACGGCAGTTCATTCACCTCGGGCTGACCAGCCGCGATTTGACCGAAAACGTCGAGCAACTGCAGGTCGCCCGATCATTGCAGTTGGTGAGGTTTAAGGTGGTCGCTGCGCTGCTGGCAATCGGGCGTCAGGCTGCCACGCATCGCGATGTGATGATCACTGGTCGCACGCACAATGTGCCCGCGCAACCCACCACGCTCGGCAAGCGGCTCGCGATGTTTGGGCAGGAATTGCTCATCGCACACGAGCGACTCGCGGAGTTGATCGCGCGTTATCCAGTGCGGGGGTTGAAGGGCGCGGTGGGCACGCAGCTCGATCAATTGACATTGCTGGGTGGCGACACCGACAAGGTGGACCAGTTGGAATCGAGGATTGTGAAACATCTCGGGTTCAAGGCGTCGCTCGATGCGGTCGGGCAGGTTTATCCGCGCGGCTTGGATTTCGACGTGGTGAGTGCGTTGCATCAGGTGGGCGCGGCGGGGGCGAGTTGCGCCGTGACGTTGCGATTGATGGCGGGCGCGGGATTGTTGACCGAAGGTTTTCAAGAAGGGCAGGTGGGTTCGTCCGCGATGCCGCACAAGGTCAACGCGCGGAACTGCGAACGCATTTGCGGGTTTTCCACGATTCTTTCCGGCTACGTGACGATGACGGCGGCGCTGGCCGGGCATCAATGGAACGAAGGCGATGTGTCGTGTTCGGTCGTGCGCCGCGTGGCGTTGCCCGATGCGTTTTATGCGATCGACGGGTTGTTGGAAACGTTCCTGACCGTATTGCGGCAGATGGAAGTTTTCCCCGCCGCCATCGCGGCGGAAAATGAGCGCAATCTCCCTTTCCTCGCGACGACGACGATCTTAATGGAGTCTGTGAAGGCTGGTGCGGGCCGCGAAACGGCGCACGAAGCCATCAAGGAGCACGCCTTGGCCGCGGCTAAGGCGCTGCGTTCGGGCGGTAATGCCGACCTGCTTAGCCGCTTGGCGGGTGACAAACGCGTGGGCCTCGGGAAAAAGAAATTGCAGGATATTCTTGCGCAGAATGAACGATTTGTTGGGGCAGCGCCTCATCAAGTGGACGCGTTCGTGGAGGCGGTCCAGCCTCTCGGTAAGAACCAGAAGGGCGCGGCGGAGTATCGGCCGGGCAAGCTGCTTTAAGTAATGGGGCTAAGCGCAGGCTATTTCTAACCGGCGCTACCGGGACAGTCGGGAGTGGGATCCTTGAGGTTCTTTCGGAAACCGGAGAATTCGATGTTACCTGTCTCCTCCGCCATCAACAGAAGGGCGCTCAGGTTGAGGCGCTTGGTGTCAAGGTGGTGATAGGCAATATGAGCGACGAGTCCTTGTTCGAGCGGTTGCGCGGACGTGGTTCGCATGACTTTATCGTTCACGCGGCACAGGCCCACTATGAGCGGTATTCTGCAAATGAAATAGACGAACTTGAAGCACGCGCGGTGCGGAATCTGGAAAGTCTTCGAGATGGCGTGACGCAATTAATGATCTTCACGGGCGGCGTGTGGAGTTGCGGCACGGGTGCCAATGGCCACCCGATCACCGAGAATACGCCGCCGCGTCCGTTTAAAATGTCCGAGGCGCGGGTCGAACTTTGGCGTGAGCTCGAGAATCGACGGGATTTTCCATGGGCGCAGCTTTGTCTGCCAAGTATGGTGTATGGCTCAGTAGGACCTTTAATCAGCATCGCAAATGCGTTCAGAAGCGGCGCGACAATCGACGTGTTGGACGAAGAGGTGAAATGGTCCGTTATTGAAAGGCTCGATCTCGGGCGAGCGTACCTTGCCCTGCTCCATCACGGTAAAGCGGGTGACCGCTACCTTGTGGCGGAGGATGCCCCTGTTTCAGTGAGGACATTTTACGAAACGGTCAGGGCCATTGTTGGGCGTGGTGCCATTGCGTTAAAACCACTTGCGGAATTCTCGGCGTCTATGGCGGCCGATGCACTTGAACGAAAACGAACGAGCCAGCCGGTTGATTCATCTCGTTTTAAACGGGCGATCGGATGGCGGGCAGAGGAAAAATTCGCGACTTCGATCAAAGCGTTGCTGGCCTCAAACGAGGGTTGGTCGGGTCGGCTTTAGCGCATGGCTAAACAAAAATCGAAATTTTCGTGGACCGCGAGAGAGATGCTGGCCGGGGAAATTTAGGGAGATTTGGTTTGCCAGCGGTTGGACGGTGGCCTTTTTTGACCCTTCCTTTCGTTTCTTTAACAGCTTTAACCACATCACACCATGGCAGAACTAGTCGGAAACTGTCTGATCGGCCAATCTGGCGGACCCACGGCGGTCATCAACGCGAGCGTCGCTGGCGTTGTCGCCGAAGCCCTCAATCATTCTTCCATCGAGGAAATCTATGGCTCGCTCAATGGCGTGCTTGGCCTCCTGAATGAGGATTTCGTCGACCTCGCGGCTGAATCGCAACAGGCCATCCGCGGTCTCCGTTCCACTCCGGGAGCGGCGCTCGGCACGTGCCGGAGCAAGTTGAAGAAACCCCAGGAGTTCGAGCGTGTGCTCGCTGTCTTCAAGGCGCACAATATCCGCTATTATTTTCACATCGGCGACGCCGATTCACAGGAAACTGCCGCGAAGATCAGCGAAGCGGCGAAGGCCCAGGATTATGAGCTGCGGGTGATCGGGATTCCGAAGACGATCGAGAACGATCTGCCGGCCACCGATCATTGCCCGGGTTACGGCAGCGCGATCAAATATATCGCCGCGACCGTGAAGGAACTCTCGCTCGACGCCGACTCGATGGGTCAGGGCGATTTGGTTACGATCATGGAAGTCATGGGTCGCAACAGCGGTTGGCTCGCCGCTGGCGCGTCGCTCGCCAAGCGCCGCGATCATCCGAACGATCCGCCGCACTTGGTTTATTTGCCCGAGGTTCCGTTCACCAACGAGAAATTCGTTGAGGACGTCCGCCGGGTGCTGAAGCGCGAGAAACATTGCGTCGTGGTCGCGGGCGAAGGCCTCGTGGACAAGGACGGCAATTACGTTTCCGTCGAGAACAACGGCACGGCCGAGTCCCAGTTGGGCGGTATCGGCGAATATTTAAAGGATCTCGTCGAAGGCCAAGTCGGAGCCAAAGCTCGCGTTGCCCGCTTGGGCGTGACACAGCGGTCGGCGGCCCATCTCGCTTCGAAGACGGACGCTGATGAAGCGTTCCTCGTCGGTCAGGCGGCGGTCAAAGCCGCGGTGAACGGTGAATCCGACAAACTCGTCACGCTCGTGCGCGGTGATGGCGACAACTACACCTGCGAGACCGGCCTGTCGGCGCTCAGCGACGTGGTTGGCAATCTCAAGAAACTACCCAAGGAATGGGTCAACGAGGACGGCGTCAGCTTGAACTTCCAGTTCTTCCGCTATGCGACCCCGTTGATTCAAGGCGAAGTCGCGGTGCCTTACGATAACGGCCTGCCATCTTATGTTCGCCTCGGTAAGGAAGGTGTCGACAAGACGCTGCCCGGTTACGAGGGCTGAGTTTCAACCCATTTCAAGACACAGAGCCGGTCATTTCGACCGGCTCTTTTTTTGCGGGCGCGAGGCGATTTAACGCCGAAATCGCGGAGTGAAACTGAGTGCTCTTTTGTTGTTATAAAACTCCGCTTGCGTCTGACGGGGCGGGTCGCGCCTGCTTGTACGATGAATATCCGCCTGCCCCAGCTCGCGTGTGTGTGTTGGCCTCGATCGTCACTGTCGGCGTCGATGAAGTGGCGATTTCGCCCGTCATTTCAACTCACACGAATTTCCGAGTGGCCGCCGAACAACTACGCGTTGTGCCTGCCGCCGCGATTGACAAAGCATCTCCAAACGCCACTTCCGCCAAGATCGAAACGGCAACCGCTTACGACCTGTCGGCGTGGCGATCAACGACTGGGGAAATAAGTTTTTTGGCCTTAATTGACCGCTAAATCGATTGTTAAGGTTTCTCATGTATAAGACAAAGGTTCTCATTAACTTGGAACGCGGCATCAGGTAACTTTGATGCCCCCCTTCCGTCCCGAGCCACGCCCCGGGTCTACCCAAAAGAAAATTCATGTCATTCCCCAATAACTTCACGTGGGGCGCCGCCGCCGCTGCTTATCAAATCGAGGGGGCTTGGAACGTCGACGGACGCGGGCCTTCAGTTTGGGACGTGTTCTCCCAAGAGCAGGGAAAAATATTCGATAATCACACGGGGAACGAAGCGTGCGATCACTATCATCGCTGGCGCGAGGACGTGGCGATGCTGCGGGATCTCGGCATCAAGAATTACCGGATGTCGGTGGCGTGGTCGCGCATTCAACCGACCGGCGTGGGCAAGCCCAATGCCAAGGGGCTCGCGTTCTACGATCGCTTGATTGATGCCTTGCTCGAGGCCGGCATCACGCCATGGGTTACGCTTTTCCATTGGGATTTGCCCCACGCCTTGCAGCAGCGCGGCGGTTTCGTGAATCGCGAACTGGTGGAGTGGTTTGGCGATTACGCGGCGATCGTCGCGGAAAAAATCGGCGACCGCGTAAAGAACTGGATGACCATTAACGAGCCGCCAGTGGTGCTCGGGTTGGGATATCAGGAGGGCCGTTTTGCCCCGGGTCTGAAACTCCCGTTTGCGGACTGTCTGTTAGGCGCTCATCATTTGCTGATGGCGCACGGTCGCGGCGTGCAGGCATTGCGGGCGGGTTGCAAGGGACCGGTGAAAATTTCCATCGCGCATACGAGTCGCGAACGCATTCCCGCTACCGCGAGCAAGCGCGACATCGAGGCGGCCCGCAGCGATTATTTCGCGAGCACGGAGAAAAACATGTGGAATCTCTCGTGGTGGGCCGATCCGGTGAACCTCGGCCGGTATCCCGAGGAAGGCGTAAAAGCTTACGGTGCCGACATGCCGAAAGTCACGGCGGCGGACATGAAACTCATTTCCCAGAAAATCGATTTTCTTGCCTACAATTGCTATTCCGGCTGGAAGGTTCGCGCGGGCGCGAAAGACAAGCCCGAGAAAATTCCGGAAGGTTGGGGCGTGGGCAATCCGCGTGGCACGCTTTCCTGGCTGGAAATCGCGGCCGATGCACCGTATTGGGCGGCGCGGTTTCAGACGGAGCGCTACAAGTTGCCCCTCGTGTTTTCAGAAAACGGCTATTGCAACACCGACTTTGTGCATCTCGACGGCAAGGTCCACGATCCACAACGCATCGATTTTATGGCGCGTTACCTGCGGGCAATCGGCCGTGCCATCGACGAAGGCGTGCCGGTCGCCGGTTATTTCTATTGGTCGATCATGGACAACTTCGAGTGGGCCGAAGGTTACAAGGACCGCTTCGGGCTCGTGCACATCGATTATCAGACCCAGAAGCGCACGCCGAAAGATTCCGCCTATTGGTACCGCGATGTCATCCGCTCCGGCGGAGAAAAAATTTAACCCAACCCCTCATTCATGAAAAAACTACCCTCACTCACGCTCGCCCTCGCCGTTGGCCTCGGCCTCGCCGTTGGCGTTTCCGCCCAGAAATTTGACGGTCTCGCGCTCACGCCGCCGATGGGCTGGAACAGCTGGAATACCTTCGCCTCGAATATCAACGAGAACCTGATCAAGGAAACAGCCGACGCGATGGTCGCGAACGGCATGCGCGACGCGGGGTATAATTACATCGTGGTCGACGATTGCTGGGAGAGCATGCAGCGCGACGCCGAGGGTAACAACGTTCCCGATCCCAAGAAATTTCCCAGCGGGATGAAGGCCTTGGGGGACTACTTGCACTCGAAGGGATTCAAGTTCGGTATCCACAGCTGCGCCGGCGTCAAAACCTGCGCAGGATTTCCCGGCGGTCGCGGTCACGAATATCAGGACGCGCGCACCTACGCTTCGTGGGGCATCGATTTCCTTAAATACGACTGGTGCGAACACGGCACGGCCGACGCTCGCGAGACCTACAAGACGATGCGCGATGCGATTCACGCGGCTGGTCGCCCGATGGTTTTCAGCCTCTGCGAATGGGGTCAGAACAAACCGTGGGAATGGGCGGGCGACGTTGGCCACATGTGGCGCACGACGGGCGACATTTATAGTTCCTACGACGGACGCAAAGGCTGGGAAAGCGGCTGGAAGCGCAATCTCGACCTCCAGTATTCGCTGGTCGATAGCAACGGCCCTGATGGCATCGGCAAGTATGCCGGTCCGGGACATTGGAATGATCCTGACATGCTCGAAGTCGGCACTGAAGGCCTGACCTTTGCCGAATCCCGCGCCCATTTCAGTCTGTGGTGCATCATCGCCGCCCCGCTCGTCGCCGGCAACGACGTGCGCCACATGGAGCAGCGTTATCTCGATATGATGCTCAACAAGGACGTGCTCTCGATCGACCAGGATACGCTTGGCAAACAAGGTTTCCGCGCCATCGCCGACCCCGGCAAGAACATCGAGGTGTGGGTCAAGGAACTCAGCAACGGCGAATGGGCCGTGTGCGCGCTCAATACCAATTCCGCCGCGGCGGACATCACCGTTGAGTGGAAACGCCTCTGGACCATCCAGGGCCAATTCAAGGTCCAGGATGTCTGGGCGAAAAAGCCCGCTGGCGACACGAGCAAATCCATCACGGTCCGCCTCGATTCACACGACGTGGCGCTGTACCGCCTGACGCCGGAAAAGCTGTAATTGGCGCACAAATTTTCCGCTTAATTTCGTTCACACGACTCCATGAAGCTCACGATTGTCGGTTCACCACTCCCCAATATTCCATGGCAGCCGAAACCGGCTGGCAATCCGGACCTCATGTGGCGTTACGACGCCAATCCGGTGATCGGGCGCCGTCCGTTGCCGCGGGTCACCGGCATCTACAACAGCGCGGTGGTGCCGTGGCAGGGTAGTTTCATTGGCGTGTTTCGCACCGAGGGAATGGATCGCGTGCCGCATTTGCACGTCGGTCGCAGTCCCGATGGTTTCAAATTCACCTTTGAGCCGACGCCCATTGATTTGAAGTGCGACGATCCTGAAGTCAGGAAATTCGAATACGCCTACGATCCACGCGTCACGTTGATCGATGGCGTGCATTACATCACGTGGTGCAACGGTTATCATGGTCCGACCATCGGTATCGCGAAGACGACGGATTTCGTGAACTTCGAGCAGCTCGAAAACGCGTTTCTCCCTTACAACCGCAACGGCGTGCTTTTCCCGCGCAAGATCAACGGAAAGTTTCTCATGCTCAGCCGTCCATCCGATACTGGGCACACGCCGTTCGGCGATATTTTTGTCAGCGAGTCGCCCGATTTGGTTTATTGGGGCAGGCACCGCCACGTCATGGGACGCGGCTGGCCGTGGTTCCAAGGCACGAAGATCGGTGCTGGTCCGTCCCCGATTGAAACCAGTGAAGGCTGGCTGCTCTTTTATCATGCGGTCACGCAGACCTGCAACGGATTCGTCTACTCGATCAGCGCGGTGCTGCTCGACTTGGAGCAACCGTGGAAGGTAATCGCCCGCTGCAAGGAAGCGCTGCTTTGTCCCGAAGCGCCTTACGAGCTTACGGGTTTTGTCCCCGGAGTTTGCTTTCCGGTCGGTTGTCTCTGCGATTCGGCTACCGGCCGAATCGCACTTTATTACGGAGCGGCGGATACGTTCTCCGCCCTTTGTTTCTGTCAGGCCGACGAGATCGTTTCGTTTGTGAAAGCTAATCCGCTCTAACTGTCCGCGCCGTTTACTCACGGTCATGCCCGTTCTTTCCCTTGCCCATGCCGATTGGACTTTCCGTGATTGCGCGGAAAAAACCTGGTTGCCTGCGGTGCTGCCGGGCTGCGTTCATCAGGATTTGCGCCGGGCGGGAAAAATTCCTGATCTTTTCTGGGGGACGAATGAAAACGACGTCCAGTGGATCGAAGAGCGCGACTGGGAGTACCGCGCGGCGTTTGTCGTTCCCGCGGATTTGTTGACGGAGGAAAACGTCGAACTCGTCGCGGATGGCCTCGATACGGTCGCGACCGTCAGGATCAATGGCCGGCTCGTTGGGCGCGGCGATAACATGTTTGTCGGCTATCGCTGGCCGGTAAAAAATCTGCTGAACCCGGGAGCCAACGAAATCACGATCCGTTTCGACAGTGCGATGGAATACATTCGCACTCATCGCACCGGGCACCAGCCGCGGGAATTCAACGACCCCGTCGGCCGTTCGCAGGTGATTCGCAAACAGCAATGCCAGTTCGGCTGGGATTGGGGTCCCCGTTTTGTCACGGCCGGCATCTGGCGCGACCTCCAATTGGAAGGCTGGAGCAATAACCGACTTGAGAGCGTTCGGTTGACGCAACAACACGGTTCCGACGGCAGTGTGACGTTGCGCCTGGCGCCCGAACTCGCGGAGCGCGAAACCGGCATCGCCTGCCATCATCGCCTCACCCTCAACAGCATCGTGGTCGCGGAAGGCACCGGCACCAAAATCCGCGTGGAGCACCCTCAACTCTGGTGGCCCAACGGACAAGGGGCGCAGCCGCTCTACACCCTCGAAATTGAAATCCTGCATGCCGACGGCAGCAGTTTGGGCCGGTGGATGCGGCGCATCGGACTGCGCACCATTGCGCTGGATCGCCATGCCGACGCTGGCGGGGAGACCTTCCAATTCGTGGTCAACGGCCGGCCAATTTTCGCGAAGGGAGCGAATTGGATTCCCGCCCACAGTTTTGTCGCGGGCCTGACCCGCGAACAGTACGCGCGGGATTTGCGCAGCGCGGCCGATGCGCACATGAACATGATCCGCGTCTGGGGCGGCGGCATCTACGAAAGTGAGGCGTTCTACGATCTCTGCGACGAACTCGGCTTGCTCGTCTGGCAGGATTTCATGTTCGCCTGCGCCATTTATCCGGGCGATGCGGCTTTCTTCCGCAGTATTCAGACCGAGGCGTCGCAACAGGTGCGGCGTCTCCGGCATCGCGCGAGTTTGGCGCTGTGGTGCGGCAACAACGAAATCGAATCGCTTAACAGCGAGTTGTTGAAACAGCCGGCGCTGCGGCGCAATTACGACGCACTGTTTCACCGGCTGCTGCCGACCGTGGTCGCGCGCCACGACTCAGTCACTGACTATTGGCCTTCCTCACCGTACCGTTCCGACGGCGATCAGACGCCGGCGGCCGGCGAAAAACGCGGCGACACGCATTTTTGGGACGTCTGGCATATGCGAAATCCGGTCAAGGATTACGAGAAATGGCGTTTTCGATTCTGTTCCGAATTCGGCATGCAGAGCTACAGTTCGCCCGAAACGCAGGCGACGTTTTGTCCGGCGGACGACCCCAACGTGTTTGGGGCGTCGATGGAGAATCACCAAAAAAACCGGGCCGGCAACCAGATCATTCTCGATTATGTTTCGCGGCGCTACCGGTTCCCGAAATCGCAGGACGACCTGATATATCTTTCGCAGCTCAACCAGGCGTACTGCATGCAAATCGGCGTGGAGCATTACCGCCGGCTCATGCCGCACTGCATGGGAGCGCTCTATTGGCAGCTCAACGATTGCTGGCCGGTCACCTCATGGAGTTCGATCGAGTTTACCGGCCGGTGGCGGGCGCTGCACCATGTGGCCCGGCGGTTTTTCGCGCCCGCGCTGGTTAGCGCTCACGTGCCGGGTGATGAAAGCACGATCACCGGCAACTACCGCCGATCTGATGTCGCGGAGGTTCACCTTTACACCGTGTACGACCAGCCGTCGCCGGCGCGCGGGGTTTTGCGCTGGGACCTGTTTCATCTCGACGGTCGCAAACTTCTCAGCGGACGCAAAGCGGTGGCACTGCGTTATGGCGAAAGCGTGAATCAAAAGACGCTCGATCTCACCCGCCAGTTGGCGCGGCACCCGCGCGATGGTGTCTATCTACGGTTCGCGCTGAATATCGACGATCGGTGCGTGAGTGAGGATGCGGTTTTTCTCACGCATCCCCGTTTCCTTGCCTTGCCGCAGGCGCGGGTGAAGGTGGCGGTTGAATTCATGACGCCGCAGCTGGCGCGGATTACGTTTACGGCGTCCGCTTTCCAGCACCGGTTCGCTTTTGAGCTCGGCGGGATTGCCCATCGCAGCAGCGACAATTATTTCGAGCTGTTTCCGGGAGAGCCGAAAACCGTCGAGGTGGAATTGCCCCGACCGCAAACCGTCGCCCGCTTGGAAAAGGCCCTGAAGTATCGTTCGCTGAGCGATACTTATTGATTCCTTACACCTCATCCGGCGCGGGCTGACCATTTGGCGGCGGAGCGTATTGGACACGACGATCAACCTGTGCTAGGACATTCCCCGTCAGGATTTCTGCGTTCGCGGCGACGTTTAATTTTCCCCTAACACCCCATGTCAAAGCTCACCCCGGTTGCAGTGACGGATTCGAATCGGACTTCTCCCGAGGATAAGATCCCGCCGATTCAGAAATTTGGTTATGGGCTCGGCACGATCCACGACATGTGGGGCCATTGGTTGTACGGGAGCTTGGTCTATCTTGTTTTTAATATCTACCTCGGCGTTTCGCCGGCGTGGATCGCCCGCGCGATGCTTTTCAAGTTATTGTTCGAGGCCGTGTGGGATTCGGTGTTCGGCTGGTGGTCGGACAATACCCGCACGCGGTTTGGCCGCCGTCGGCCCTTCATTCTCGCCGGTTCGATTTTATCGGGCATTTGTCTGCCGCTGCTTTTCATGGCGCGGTCGAATTGGAGCGAGATTGAGTATTTTTGGTTCATGGTGGCGTCGATGGCGGTGTTTGTGCCGATCATGAGCTGTTTTTATATGCCCTACGTGGCGCTGAGCTACGAGTTGACGCCCGATTATCATGAGCGCACCTCGCTTGGAGCGGTGCGCAGTGCGATGCAAAAGGTTCCTGAGGTGGCGATGTTTGCCGCCGCCGCTTTCGCCACCGCTGGAATATGGGTCGGTGCAACGTGGGGCAACGTGACGGGACGACTGGCCACGCTTGCTGCCCAGACGACGGGCTGGTTCGCGGATGTTTTCGGTGGCCTGCTGAAATTGGATTTTCCGCGACTGGGCGTGCTAATGAAAACGTTGTTTGGCTGGGTTCCGGCACCGGACGGCGCCAAGCCCAATATTCTGCTCGGAGCCCAAGTCTATACGATGTTGTTGGGTGCAATCATGATCGTCGCAGGTGTGGCGTTGTTCGCATTAATTCGTGAACGCTATTACAAAAAACTCGTGGTCGACCGCGGGCAGAGCCGGGTGTCCATCAAGGAAACGCTCTGGCAGACGTTGTCGTGCCGGCCTTTTCGAGCCAACCTCTCCATGGCGCTCGCCTACGGAATCGGGACCAGCATGGTCGCAACGCTCGGCTATTATGCGACGGTCTATTATGTCTGCGGCGGCGATGTGGGTGCTGGCAGCCGATGGAATTTTTGGATGGGGCTTTCCGGTATGGTGCTCGGGTTTTCCGGTATCCCGGTCTATTCTTACGTCGCGCGGTGGTTGGGGAAGAAGCTGGGCATGGTGGTGGTACAGCTGTCGGCGATCGCCGTGTTTATCGGAACGTGGTGGCTCTACACCCCCAGCACGCAATGGTTGCAGGTGCTGGCTTCCGGTCTGATCGCTTTTACGAGTGCTGGTTTTTGGATGCTCTACGGGTCGATTACGGCGGACGTCATCGATTACGATGAACTGGAAAACGGCAAACGTCGCGAAGGTGCTTTCGCGGCCTGCGGGTCGTGGATCATGAAGTTCGGCATGGGGCTGGGCAACTGGGCGTCAGGCGAAATCCTGGAACGCACGGGCTTCAATGCGGCCTTGGGCGGAAACCAGACTGATCACGCGATTTTTATGATCCGATTTTTGTTGGCGGCGATTCCGGTGGCCGGATTGGTTCTGGCGTTGGTGCTCCTCAGCCGCTTTCCCCTGACTCAGCAAAAAATGGGAGAAATCCGGCAGCAACTGGAAGCGCGGCGCGGAAAGGTTTGAGATTGGGCGGCGGTCACCGCCTGAGAATGCCGAATGACCCCAAGGCTTATTGCGATCCTTTGTACAAAAGCGAGGCATGAGGAACGTCGCGGAACAAGGCGGATGCCAGCTTGCCAGCGAAGGGAAGTTGGGCAACTTTACAGGCTGTGCGACCCCAAGTGCTGCTAGTATTTTTGACCCGCTTCGAAGAGAGCATCGCGATGCTCAAGGGAATCGTTCACTATGAATTGACGCATCAGCTTTGGGCCGCCTTTCACGATGATCAGGCGCGCGCTGAAACGGAGCCCCATTGGCTTCGCAGCAAAAAATGGCATGGCGTTATCAGCCGCCACACGACGCCGGGTTTGGTCCAGGTGTGCGCCGAGTTGAAAATTCCGTTGGTGGACTTGAACGACATCGATCTTTATCCGGGCGTGCCCAAGATTCGTCCGGATAATGTCGGCCTCGGCCATTTGGGCGCGGAGCATTTTCTCGAGCGAGGGCATCAACATTTTGGCTTTGCCGGTTTTTCCAATGACGCGTGGTCGTGCGAGCGGCGGGATGGTTTTGTCGAGGCGCTGCGACTCGCGGGACGGGAATGCGATGTGTTTGATGTCAATTATCCCGGAGATCTCACGCCGGTCTGGGATGTTGAACAGATTACCTCTTTGGCGGGTTGGTTGAAACGCCTGCCCAAGCCTGCGGGGGTCATGGGATGCATGGATCTGCGCGCGCAACAAATCGTCAGTGCGGCACAGACGAATAACATTTTGGTGCCGGAGGAAGTCGCGATCCTCGGCGTGAACAACGATCCGATTCGTTGCGAAATGACGTACCCGCCGCTGTCGAGCGTCGCGCCCAATGCATTTCAGTCCGGTTATCGCGCGGCGGAAGTTCTGGCCGACATGTTGGCCGGCCGCAAACCGAAGAGTTACGATCAGCGCATTGAGCCCATCGGCGTCGTCACGCGGCCATCGACCGACGTGCTGGCGATTGACGACCGGAATGTCGCCACCGCGCTGAGCTTTATCCGCGAACGGGCCTGCCACGGGATCAGCGTGGAAGAAGTCATTAAACATGCTTATGCTTCGCGCAGCCAGTTGGAGAAGAAATTCCGGCACTATCTCGGGCGGTCTCCGCAAGCGGAAATCCGTCGCGTTCAAGTTGATAAAATCCGGCAATTGCTTTTTGAAACGGACTTTCCCCTCAAAAAGATCGCTGAACTCACGGGTTTTGAGCACGTCGAGTACATGTGCGTGCTTTTCAAACGACTCACGGGAGATTCACCCGGTACGTACCGGAAGAAAAAGCAGTCCAAAATTGCTCAATGAAGCGGTAGGGTTTCACCCTTAGGCTATCATTTCGTGAGTGAGAAGGGGTAAACCGTTCAGGCAAAAAAACTCAATTCACGAGCAATCGAACTCATTCACGCCTAGCTTCACAACCCCTATAGTGTCAAAACTGATAAATCGGTTTACCCGCCGGTTTTCCCCAGTACGATTGATCTTCCTCAGTGGAAGATTGAACAATACACCCCCCTAATCCTAACGACCATGAATCGATTGTATTCGCGTGCAGGAGCGTTCGCGCTCTCTTCCGCGTTGTGTCTAGTTTCCGTGGGGCGCCTGTCGGCGCAAACCACTGCTGCTCCCGCCGCTGCCAAGCCGGCGGCTGATGAAGAGACGATCCAGTTATCTCCCTTCGTCGTCGAGGCCAGCGAAGATCAAGGCTACACCGCCAAGGATACTTTGGCTGGTACGCGCGTTCGTACCGAATTGAAGGACGTCGCTTCCGCTATTTCCGTTGTAACGGCACAATTCCTCAAGGACACCGGCGCCAAGAACAGCGCGGACTTGTTGGTTTATACGCCGAGCACTGAAGTCGGTGGTATTCGTGGTAATTTCAGCGGTGTTGCCGGCACCGGAATTTATCAGGAAAACACGATCAGCAGTACGACCCGCGTTCGCGGTTTGGACTCCGCTGACAACACCCGCGACTACTTCCTGACGGACATTCCGTGGGACGGTTTCAACGTGGGTCGCGTTGACCTCCAGCGCGGACCGAACTCGATTCTTTTCGGCGTTGGTAGCCCGGCGGGTATTATCAACACCAGCGTCAACGACGCTTCGTTCAAGACGGCCTACAATTACGAAAATCGCGTCGACCAATACGGCTCGCTGCGCAATTCGATCAATCTGAACCAGGAACTCGTCAAGGGCGTTTTCGCCATTCGCGTTGCTGGCGTCAAGGACGATGAATTATTCGAACAGAAGCCTGCGTTCAACAATTCGGATCGTTGGTACGGAGCG
>JAYVMJ010000155.1:0-25984 GCA_043759025.1 Verrucomicrobiota bacterium
CAAAGATAACTGCCGCCGAGCACGACTTTTCGCTCTCCGTCCGGCGGACCCAGCGGATCGCTCCGCGGCCCGGTCACGTGGAAATCCGGACTGAACCAATCGTGGCACCATTCCCACACGTTGCCGGCCACATTATAGAGGCCGTGGCCGTTTGGCTTGAAACTTTTCACGGGCGCGGTTCCTGCGTAGCCGTCGTCTTCCGTGTTTTGAATCGGGAAAATTCCTTGCCAGATATTGCACCGGTGGCGGCCGTCAGGGGTCAACTCGTCGCCCCACGCGAAACGTTTTTGCACGAGGCCGCCGCGCGCCGCGCATTCCCACTCGGCTTCCGTCGGCAATCGCTTTCCCGCCCACGCCGCGTACGCCTGCGCGTCGGTCCACGACACGTGCACGACTGGATGATCCCACCGTTGCTTGATGTTTGAACCCGCTCCTTCCGGACGACGCCAGGTCGCGCCCTCCACCCGGCACCACCATTCGCTGCCGACCACGCGGTGTTTCACCGCGGCCAGTTGCTGGCGGTCGAGAAAGAGATGAAAAACAAACGACCAGCCAAAACGTTCGGCTTCCGTTTTGTAGGCGGTGGCATTCGCGAAACCATTGAACTGTTCGTTCGTCACGCAACAGGCGTCGATATGAAATGCCGCCAAGGCGATCGGGCGCACCGGACCTTCGCCATCCGCCACCCAGCCATCGGCATCGTTTGCGCCCATCAGAAATTCACCGACCGGAATTAAACGCATGCCTTCAATGGAGCCAGTGTTGATCCGATTGAAAGGAACAGTCCCGAGTGATTCCGGCTTGGTTGGACTTTCGCCAGCCATCGTCCGTCCCGGGGTGCAGCAGGAATCACCGTTCATCCCTCATTGAGAATCATCGGAAACAATTTTAGCGAGCGGTTATTGCAACGGCACCCCATTCGCGCTTTGCTGCGACTCCTTCCATGAAAATCATTCGTCACCTTACTCCCGATGGTCCGGCGTACGCCGCATTGCAACCCGATGGTTCGGTCCGGGTAATCGAAGGAGAAATTCCCGGCAATTGGCGCGTCACCGACCAAGTCGTAACGCCGGGCAAACGCCTTGCTCCATTTTCGCCGACCAACATTTTGTGCATCGGCCTGAACTACGCCAAGCACGCGGCCGAAGGCGGCAAAGCGCCGCCTGAGCGGCCGATCTGGTTTATCAAGTTACCCGGCGCGATCCAGAATCCCGGCGATCCAATTCGCCTGCCTGCGAAACAGCCGAGCACGAAAGTCGATTACGAATGCGAACTCGCCATCGTGCTCAGCAAAACTGCGCTCAATGTTCCGCGGGAAAAAGCCTTCGATTATATTCTCGGTTACACCTGCGCCAACGACGTCAGCGCCCGTGACTGGCAGCGCGATTTCGGCGGCGGTCAATGGAACCACGCCAAAAGCTTCGACACCTTTTGTCCGCTTGGACCCGTGCTCGTGACCAAAGACGAAATCCCCAATCCCAACGCGCTCCGGATTCGATCCATTTTAAATGGCAAGGTCATGCAGGATTCCAACACCTCGGATATGATTTTCGATGTTCCCGCACTGATCGAATTCATGAGCGCCGACAAAACCCTTCCCGCCGGTACGGTCATTCTCACGGGCACACCCGAAGGCGTGGGTTTCGCCCGCAATCCGCCGGTGTGGCTCAAACCCGGCGACACGATCGAAGTAGAGATTGAAGCTATCGGAACACTCTCAAATCCAGTGAGGGCGGGCTGACCTGAATTCATCACACTTATTTCTTTCATCGCGAGCCCACCGTAGGCTTCAGCGCGACGAGTCCGCCTTTGCTCAAGTTTCAACGGTGCGAGTCGTCGCTGCGCCCCTCGTAATGATCGGAACTAATACCAACAGCCCAATCCTTTTACACCAAGGAAGCAAAGGACGCAGAGAACAGAGTAAAGATCCTCGGGGCAAGCCCCGGGGTTGTTTACTCGTGTGTTTCGTGGGCCACTCCGATTGCATCGTTACGGCTCAGAATATTCACCGGCGGTGCAATGGATGGTTACGATCCCTCTAATTCAGGCGTCATCCAAAAAGATGGAATACTTTACGGTACGACTTGGCAAGGCGGCGCCTTCAACAAAGGTGCCATTTATTCCATCAATCCAGATGGTTCCAATTTCCACCTTTTAGTCAATTTCGGGGCGGGTCTTGATGACGGCTGGAATCCAACTGCAGGCATAATCTACAGTAGCGATAGCAATTTTTACGGCAGGACATTTAATGGCGCGAGCGGAGGAACAGTATTTCGTTTCCGGCCCAACTAACCAGACGTTTTGAAAGATCCCGTTTGAGGAATAGCCAAGCGGGAGCGAGGGAAATCCGCAGCCTTTCAGCCGCCCGCCAACACCGGGCGGAAACCCGCTTCGGTCAGGATTTTTGCGACGATCTCGCGACGGTCGCCTTGAATCTCAATGCGACCATCCTTGACGGTGCCGCCGGCGCCGCAGGCATTGCGCATCTTTTTCGCTAGCTGCTCTTTTTCCGGCAAACCGATGCCGGCGAAATTTGTAACCACGGTCACGGTCTTGCCTCCACGCCCGGCCGTCTCCCGCAAAATATCCACTCGGCCGCGATTTTTTGCCTGAGGCGACGATAGGGCCGCTGGTTTGCCGACCACCCCCGGAGAAGCGGAAGGAAGCCCGGAGTTGCTCAGCGCGCCAAATGGGTTTTGTCCCAATCCCTGCCCGCCGCTCGTGGGGATTTTCCCGCCGTTGCTCATGCTCTTCCTCCACAACCTCCCGGCGGCGATGCCGGCTTCGCGCTCAATTCATCAGCTCCTCCCAAGTAGGCGAGCGCCTTGGCGTAACTCCGGCCCGCTAGAAAATGGTCGAGTTGCGGATGCATTCCCTCTCGATGAGCCGCGTGCAGCGCTTCCAATTCGATGAGCGCGGTCGATATGCCCGCGCCATCAGAATTCTTTATTCCAACGTGCAATCGAATAAGCGCAGCTTTGATTTTAGCTTCTGGCATTTTCGGAATCGATAATTAAGCTCTGTTAATGAGTCGTTTAGCCTTCCTCTCATCAGTGTCCGCCCGGGCCTTTGGGCCTTGAATCAACTTGTGTCGAAGAATGCTGAATGCTCCCATTTACCTCCCATAGTTAGCGTGGCTCCCGAGGGAGGCAAGCTAGCTATTAATCGCCCAATTCTCCAAATTTTATTTCCATGAATCCCGTTTCAGTTTCCGAAGGGGCCAATGCCGCCCTCATCGAGGAATATCACCAGCGCTGGTTGGACAATCCCGATTCAGTCGATCCGACGTGGCGGGCGTTTTTTCAAGGCTTTACCCTCGGAGCCAACGGGCAAGCGGCGGTCGGGGCAGTGCCGACCGCCGGAGTCGCCATCGTCGACAGCTTGAAGCAAGCCCACGTTCACTATCTCATCAACGCGTACCGCGCCATCGGCCACACGCAGGCGCACCTCGATCCGCTCAGTGGGCCGCCGCCGGCGCAACCGAAATTACAGCTGTCGCAATTTGAACTGAGCGATGCCGACCTCGACACTTCCTTCGATACCGGCACCTACCTCGGCGGTGGCCAGATGAAGCTTCGCGACATTGTCGCTTCCCTTCAACAAACGTACTGCGGACACGTCGGGGTGGAATACGCGCATGTGCAGGACACGGATTGTCGGCGCTGGCTTCAGGACCGAATCGAATTCACTAAACTTCAACCGTCGTTCACCAAGGCAAAAAAGGTGCGCATTTTGCGCCGGCTGCACAAAGCAGAACTTTTCGAAAAATTTCTCCATACGAAATACGTCGGACAGAAACGATTTTCACTGGAAGGCGGGGAGACGATTATCGCGGCGCTCGACGCCACCATCGACCACTGCCCTGAATCCGGCATCGAGGAAATCGTGATGGGCATGGCTCACCGCGGCCGGCTGAATGTGCTGTGCACCATAATGCGGAAATCGTTCGACCAGCTTTTCGAGCAGTTTTCGGAAAACTATCTGCCCGATACCGTGGCGGGCGACGGCGACGTGAAATATCATCTGGGTTACGAATCGGTTCTCACCACTACATCGGGGAAAAAGGTGGAGGTTCGCCTCGCGGCGAATCCCTCCCATTTGGAAATCGTCAACCCGGTGGCCGAAGGCAAAGCCCGCGCGCGTCAGCGTATCCTCGGCGACGCCAAGGAGCGCCGCAAAGTCATGCCGGTGCTCATTCACGGCGACGCCGCCGTGGCCGGTCAGGGCATCGTGGCTGAGACGCTCCAATTCTCCCAACTGCCCGGTTACCGCACTGGCGGCACATTGCATTTCGTCATCAACAACCAGGTTGGTTTTACGACCGATCCGGTCGACGGCCGCTCGACCCGTTACTGCACGGACATCGCCAAGATGATCGAAGCCCCGATTTTCCACGTGAACGGCGACGATCCCGAAGCGGTTTGCATGGTGGCGCAACTCGCGGTGGATTTCCGCGTGCAATTCAAACGCGACGTGTTCGTCGACATGTATTGCTATCGCCGGCACGGGCACAACGAAACCGACGAGCCGTCGTTCACGCAGCCGACGCTCTACAAAAAGATCGCTGCGCACGCGCTCATTTCCGCGATTTATACCCAGCAATTGCTGGCGGCCAACTCGCTTACTTCCACTGAAGCCGACGCCATTCGCACGGAATACTCGGCCGCGCTGGAGGAAAACCTCGTCAAGGCCAAGACGCGCGAAGCAGCGAAGGAGGAAAAGCGAAAAGCCGCCGCTGCCGAGGGCATGGCGCTTGACGTATTCAAGGGATCGACGGCCGTCTTCCAGCCGAGATTTACGCACAAGCCGGTCGACACCGCGGTCAGTGCCGCCGTCATCGATCAAGTGGTGAAAGCGCTCACCACCGTGCCGGAAACTTTCAAACTGCATCCCAAAATCAAACGCTTCATCGACGGCCGGGCGGAAGCCCACAAAAATGGTGGACCCTATGATTGGGGCATGGGCGAGGCTCTCGCCTTTGGCACGCTGTTGCTCGATGGATCGCCCGTTCGCCTGAGCGGCCAGGATAGCGAGCGCGGTACGTTCACGCATCGCCACGCAGTTTTCAACGACACTGAGACCGGTGAGAAATATACCGCCCTCAACAAGATTTCCCCCGAGCAGGCAAAATTCTGCGTCTATAATTCGTTGTTATCTGAAGCCGCCGTGCTGGGATTTGATTACGGGTATTCCATGGATTACCCACAGATGCTTTGTATCTGGGAGGCACAGTTCGGGGATTTCGCCAACGGCGCACAAGTCGTCATCGATCAGTTCATCGTCAGTGGTGAATCCAAATGGCAACGCAACAGCGGCATCACCCTTTTGTTGCCGCATGGTTATGAAGGCCAGGGACCCGAGCACTCTTCCGCCCGGCTTGAGCGATTCCTGCAAGCGTGCGCCGAGAACAACCTTCAAGTCGCCAATCTGACCACGCCGGCGCAACTGTTTCATGCGTTGCGCCGCCAGATGAAACGCGATTTCAAAAAACCGCTGGTCATCATGTCGCCAAAGTCTCTGCTGCGCCATCCGTCCGCCGTTTCCAAACTCGCCGACTTCACGCAGGGCGGCTTCCAGGAAATCATCGATGATCCAACGGACTCGGATAAGGCCGAACGGATCATTCTCTGTTCGGGTAAGGTTTACTACGACCTGATCGATTACCGGGAGAAACGTAAGATCGAACATACCGCCATCATCCGCGTCGAGCAGCTGTATCCACTCCATCGCGAACGCCTCGCGGAACTCGCCGATGACTATGGCCGCGATGCGCGCCTCATTTGGTGTCAGGAGGAACCGCAAAACATGGGCGCGTGGACCTATATCGCCCCTCAGTTGGAGGAAATTTTCGGCCGCAAGGCGGTTTACGCCGGTCGCGACGCCGCCGCTTCGCCGGCCGTTGGACTCCTCTCCCTGCATCGAACGCAGCTCGCCACCTTCCTGCAAAAAGCCTTCACCGTTTAATCCCCGTAATTCCTCAATGGCCATTGAAGTCAAAATCCCACCGATGGGCGAATCCATCACTTCCGGCGTGCTCGCAAAGTGGCACGTTAAAGACGGCGACTTGGTCAAGAAAGACCAGCCGCTGTTTGAACTGGAGACCGATAAAATCACCTCGGAAGGCACCGCTGAAACCGCCGGCAAAATTTCATTCAAAGTCGCCGCCGGCACCGATGTAAAAATCGGCGAGGTCGTCGCCGTGATCGACGAAACCGCCAAAACCCCCGCAGCAGAATCCGCCCCGGCCACGCCGCCGACGCCCGACGCCGCGACTGCCAAGAACGACGCCCAATCTCCCGCCGTCCGCCGCCTGGCCGCTGATACCGGGATCAATCCCTCCTCGGTCGACGGCTCCGGCAAAGGCGGTCGCGTTACGAAAGGCGATATGCTCGCCGCCGCTGAAAAACCGGCCACGACAGCCTCGCCGGCAGTTCCATCGCCGGCCGCAACTGCACCGAAAACGCCCGCCTCACCCGTTTCCACTGGTGAGCGCCAGTCGCGAACGAAGATGTCCAAGCTTCGCCAGACGATCGCAGGACGCTTGGTCGCGGCCCAACATGAGGCAGCGATGCTGACCACTTTCAACGAGGTGGATATGTCCGCCGTCATGGCGCTCCGCGCCAAATATCAGGACGATTTCGTCAAGAAGAACGGCGTGAAACTGGGCTTCATGTCCTTTTTCACCAAGGCGGTGGTTCACGCACTCCGGGAAGTTCCGGCGGTCAACGCGCGCATCGATGGCGACACGATCGTACAAAATAATTACTACGACATCAGCATGGCCGTCTCGACCGAGAAAGGCCTGATGGTGCCAGTGATTCGCGACTGCGATCGGCTCGGCATGGCCGACGTAGAAAAAGCCATCGGCGAAGCCGCCAAGAAGGCACGCGACGGAAAGATGGCGCTGACCGACTTGGAAGGTGGAGTTTTCACGATTACCAACGGTGGCATTTTCGGTTCGATGCTATCCACGCCGATTCTCAATGCGCCGCAAAGCGCCATCCTTGGTCTTCACGCGATCAACGAGCGTCCCATCGCCTTGAACGGACAGGTTGTCATCCGGCCGATGATGTATCTTGCACTCAGTTACGATCACCGTCTCGTCGACGGAAAACAGGCGGTCACCTTTCTGGTTAAAGTGAAACAAGCCATCGAAGATCCTTCACGCCTCATCATTGGCGTCTGATCTTCGCACCATTGGCGGAAACAGCGCGCGCGACCAAACCTCGCCACGATTACCCGCCCACTGCTTTCAATCCACCTTCGCCGTTCGCCTCCACTCATTCTTTTCATGGACTCATTCGATCTCATTGTCATCGGTGCCGGCCCCGGCGGTTATGTTTGCGCCTTCCGCGCGGCTCAACTCGGACTTAAAGTTGCGCTCATCGAAAAACGCGCGACCCTCGGCGGCACGTGCCTGAACGTCGGCTGCATTCCGAGCAAGGCGCTCCTTCACTCCTCGGAACATTTCGCGTTCGCCAAATCTCACGCGGCAGCTCATGGGATTAAAATTGGCTCCGTTGAAATCGATCTGCCGGCCTTCCTGAAACGCAAGGATGAGGTCGTCGCCAAAAACGTCGGCGGTCTCGCGCTTCTGGCCAAGGCTCGAAAAGTAACCGTTCTCACCGGCGAAGCCTCGTTTGTTTCCGTCAACACCCTGTCGGTCAAAAGCGAAAAAGAAACCACCCGGATATCGGCAAAAAATATTGTCGTGGCAACCGGGTCCGCCCCAGTCGAATTGCCGTTCATGAAATTTGACGGGAAGACAGTGGTTTCCAGCGACCACGCCATCGCGTTCGACGCCGTGCCACAGAAACTCGTCGTGGTCGGCGGCGGTGCCATCGGGCTCGAACTGGGCTCGGTCTGGTCGCGCCTCGGTGCTGACGTGACCATTGTTGAATTCCTTCCGAAGATCATTGCCACGTATGACGACGACGTCGTGCGCAACTTCACGCGCATTCTCCAGAAGCAGGGTCTTAAAATTGAAGTTGGCGCGAAGGTCACCGGCTTCGCCAACGGCGTGCTCACCGCCGAACGCGGGACCGAAAAACTCAGCTTCCCGGCCGACAAGGTCCTCGTCGCCGTGGGACGCCGCCCTTACGCGGATTCGCTTGGACTCGACAAAGTCGGCGTACAGCTCGACGACAAAAAGCGCATCAAGGTGGACGATCGCCTCCGGACGAGCGTGCCAAATATCTGGGCAATCGGTGACGTCGTCGCGGGCCCGATGCTAGCGCACAAAGCAGAGGAAGACGGAGCGGCGGTCGCGGAATGGATCGCTGGCAAACACGGTCACATCAATTGGGATTTGGTGCCGGCGATCGTTTATACGCACCCCGAAGTCGCGAGCATCGGCCTCGGCGAAGATGCCGCCAAAGCGAAGGGACTATCCGTAAATATCGGAAAATTTAATTTCGCCGCCAATGGCCGCGCCATCGCCGCGGACACCACCGATGGCTTGGTCAAAATCATCGCCGACGCGAAAACCGACAAAATCCTCGGCGCGCAAATTCTTGGAGCCAACGCGGGCGAGCTGATTAGTGAAATCGTCACGCACATGGAATATGGCGGCAGCGCCGAGGACCTTGGACGAACGATCCACGCGCACCCGACGATGAGCGAGGCCATCAAGGAAGCCGCACTGGCGGTCAACAAAAGCGCGATCCACGCTCTATAATTTTCGCTACTGCGACTGCGCGGGATTGGCGACTGCGCGGGATTGAAGGGCCTCAACTGCCCGACAACATCTGCTTCATCTGTTCCTTGAACTGCTGTTGCTTCGCCTCGAATTGCTTCAGGCGTTCGGCGAGGGAAGTGGTTTCGGCATCCAGCGCCGTTTTGTCCGCGGTCAAGGTCGCCTGCTCCGCCGCGAGTTGCGTCTGTGCCTTTTTGATCTGCGCGAGCTGCGTGCGAGTCTTTATCTCAGATTCCTGCATCGCAGCTTCCTGCTCGTTGAGCTCCCGTTGAAGAATCTCCTGCTTGGCCCGTGACGCGGCCACCTCAGTGCGCTCAGTCGCGATCTTCGCCAGGGTTTGCTTAACCACCAATTGATCGGTCTCGAGCTTCTCCTGTTCCGCCGCCAGTTGCGCCTTGATCGGTGCAACTTCTTTTTCCCGCTGGGCGATCTGTTCCTCTCGCTCAGTGAGCTCCCTGATCCGTTTTTGCAAGGCAGCCTCGCCCTTCGCCTTTTCGGCCTGGGCGGCAGCAAGCGTCTTGTCCCACTGCGCCTTGGCTCCTTCGAGCGTCTTGGTTTCCTGCGCAAGCTTTGTTTGGGTCTGGGTCACCAACGCCTTGGCTGCTTCGAGTTTTTCCTGTTCCACCAAAAGTTGTTTTTGAGCGTCGGAATGTTCCTTTTGCTTCGCCTCCAATGCCTGCGTGCGCTGGACCAGATCTTTCTCGCGTTGAGCCAGCTTTGCCTCGCCCTGCGTCAGGAGATTTTGCGCGGCCTCGACTTTTTCCTGATCGGCCGTAAATTTCTTGCGGGCTTCGGCCAGTTTCTTGGCCTCGGCATCCAGACCGGACAAGGCTTTTTCCCGCGCCGTGAATTCCGCCTCAATTTTTGACCGTTCAGCGTTGGCGGCTGCGGTGGATTTCTCCCATTGAATCCTAGCCTGCTCCAGCGCCTGTTTGCCTTGGGTGACGATCAGTTGGGCGCCATCGAGTTTTTCCTGTTCGGCTAAAAACTGATCCTCGGCCACCGACTGCTTTTTCTGCTGCGCATCCAGCGCGAGCGCTCGATCCACCAACGCATTTTCGCGTTGGGTAAACTTCGCCTCGTTCTCGGCCCGAAATTTTTCCTGCCTGGTGCCAGCCTGGGTAAGCAAGTTTTGCTCCGTCTCGATTTTCTCCTGTTCGGCCGCCAGTTTTTTTTGCCCTTCGGCCAATTTCTGCGCGTCCGCATCAAGCCGCGCCAGCACTTTTTCCCGATCGAGAAAGCCGGTTTCTGTTTTTGCCTTCTGCGTCTTCCAGATCGCCTGGGTTTGATCCCACTCCAACTGCACTTTCTCGAATTCCGAGCGGTCCTCCAAAAATTTCTTTTGTTGCGCAGCGCTTTCGGCCAGGGCCGCCTTCACCTGTTCCATTTTCTGCGCCTGTTCCTTTTCCAACTTTGCCTTGGATTGCACCAGGAGCATCAACTCGTCTTCGAGTTTCTCCTGTGCCGCGATCACCTGTCGGTTTTTTTCGTCGATCGATTTCCGTTCGGCCGTCAGCGCCTGCTCGCGCCGCGAAAGATCGGCTTCCGGCGTCGCGGTCGCCGGACCGTTGGCCGATTGCGCCGCGCCCAGTTTCTTCTGCGCCTGTTGGAGCAGCATGCGCTCTTCCTCGAGTTGCTGACGTTCGGCCCGGAGGCTTTCGCGCTCGGCTTTGAGCGTATCGGAAGAATCAGGCTCGCTGTCAGCATCTCTGACCACGGCGCCGACGTCCGCCGAATGTTCGCCTTCGGAAAGGAAGTTCACGAAATCATTCCACTTTTCAATCTGGCCGACATTGAGACTTTGTCCTCCCGCCTTCAGGACCGAGTGGACCCGATCAATAATTAGCTTCTTATCCCACGGCGGTTGAAAATAATCCTTAACGCCCAGGCGAATCGCCTGGATCACGCTGACCATTTCCAATGGATCGCTCGTGAGAAAAATAGGAGTCTTCTTTTTTGGATCCCTCACCGACTCGATGAAGGCGAGAGGATCGCCCGCTACACCCCGATGATCGAAAAACAAAAGACTAAACTCCTCCCCCTTAATGGTCGATGCAACCTCTGCCGTCTGGGAGAGTGAACGCCACTTAAAACCGGCATCGCCGACCGCCACGGAGCTGACACGCGTTTCATTGGGGAATTTCCTGACCAGGAGAATTTTTGTAGAAGACATCGATCCGGTAACTTAAAAAATGGGAGAACACCAGACATGACAGATTATTACACAAAAACCAGCGCGACCGTGATAAAAAGGCGTAATAAATTGCCAATCCGACCATCTTGCTATTGATCCCAATGCGTTGGGTCTATCATATGACTTTAAACCACACTTAGTTGCCATCCGCAGGGTACTCTATGCTCAACGACCATCTCTTCTTCTTCGAACAAACGGATTTTTCACTTCGATTTGCTCGATGTGTGATTAGCGAAACATCGCTTCAAATCGAGGATTTGAAGGAAGTTTCGGCAAGCGATCCAGCGACGATTCCTCAACTCGCGCCGGCCGGTAGCCAAGTGGTGTGCGCGCTGCGTCCCAAGCCGCGGTCCTTGCATCTCGCCACGGCCGACGAAGCCAAAAGATATCCGGGACTCGCAGGCCTCCAGCAATTCTCCCAATTACCTGCATTCGCGAAGAACGAGCCAAGCTGGTTCGCCGGCGTGCAGGCGTCCGACGGTGCCGTTCCAACGAGCTCGCCATGGTTGATGTCGTTGAGCTCCGAAGCGGCGCAACAACAGGCGCGCACGCTGATTGAAACGATAAAATTAAAACCAGCGCGTTGCCTCGACGCCACTCTCGCCACGATTGGCGCGGTGACTTCCATGGTCACAGCGTCAACCTTGCTGATTGAAATCGGCGAGTTGAATTCCCAAGCGTTGTTGATCGGGCCCAACGGGGTCATGGCGTCCCGGTCGGTCACGCTGAATCTCGATCAAATCGCCGATGCGGTCCAAACCGAGCTTAACCTGAAATTTCGCGGCTCTGCCGCAAAGCTCTTTTTCAATCCCGATTGCGACTTCACCGATTCCGGGCCCAAGATCGCAGCCCGTCTCGGTGCGGCGCTCAAAGCCGATTTGGCCCCACTACTCGCCGGGCAACCGGCACCGACGACCCTCTGTTGCTCGGGTTTGCCGGCCTTGCAAAACTGGTTGGAAACTCATCTCGCGTCTGTTCTTGGTATCGCTGCCTATGCGCCGGATTTCAAAGCTTGGAGTGCGGCGGTGGGAATGACGTTTGGCAACCCGGCGCTCGCCGCGAGCGTGTCACCCGCATGGTTTAATTTTCTTCACTTCATCAATTCGCAGACACTCGAGTCTCCCGTAGCGGTGGCTTGGCAGGCGGAGTGGCTTTCGGTCAAGGCCCCCATCGTCCCGCGACCAGCGACAACTCCCCCCGTTGCACCAAGTGCCCAGCGTCCCGCAAACGCTACTCCGGCCGCTGCCACTGCTGCTCCGGCGTCTGCCCCCGCTCCGGCAACGCCCGCGCCCGCCCCGGCAGCGAACACTCCAACGAAACCCGGAGCCACTCCCGCGCCAGCACCAAAAGCTGCCACTACACCAACGCCGGCTGCCGCAAAGCCGGGTGCTACGCCCGCGAAACCCTCTCCTGCGACCCCAGCCAAACCCGCCGCCCCCGCTGCCCCCACTCCGGTTAAACCCGCCACTCCCGTCGCAGCGAAGCCCATCCCGTCCGCCGCCAGCGCCGCCAAGGCACCTGCCTCGTCCGTTCAGTATTCCGCCAAACCAGCGACACCAGCCAGTAGCACTTCCACTCCCCAGAACAAGGCGCCAAGCAAGAGCAAGATGCCATTGTTTATCGGTATCGGCGCGCTCGTAGTGATTCTCGCCGGAGGCGGCGGATATTTGTACGTTCAATCGCAAAACGAAGAAGCCGCACGAATCGCCCAAAAACAAAAAGACGACGAACGGGTGAAAGCAGAGGCCGCACGAGCTCATCTCGCGGAAGCGAAAGCGAAGGAAGAGGAAGAAAACCGCAAGAAATTCGAATTGGAAACAGGCCGGAAGCTTGCGGTTGCAGAAAGCGCGCGCAAACAGGCTGAAGAAGAGGCCCGCAACGAAGCGGCCAACCGTCTCGCAAACGCACGTGGCACCCTGATTGTCACGACCCAGCCTGCAGGTGCCACCGTGAAAGTCGGCGATCTCCCACCACGCCCGTCTCCTGCGACGTTTAATTTCGTTAAAATCGGCAAGTATCCGGTAACGATCACCCTCGCCCATCACGAGGATGCGAAACTGGAATTGGAAGTAACGGAGAACAACACGACCGACTCCGGAGTTATCACGTTGGCCAGCGTGGTAGGCGCAGTGACGCTGACCAGCGAACCATCCGGCTCCAACTATGAACTCAAGCCCGCTAATTCTTTTTTGGTCGCGGCCGACGCAAAACGAAGCGGACAAACACCCGCCACAATCGAAAACCTCGATCCAGGCGATTACTCAATCACCTATTCGCGCGCCGGATGGGCTCCTCATACTGAAACAGTTTCAGTCACTCGCAATAATACCTCCAAATCCACCTGGGCGTTCCCGAGCGGTTCAGTAAAGATCACAAGTTCACCCTCTGGCGCCACCGTTACACAAAACGGGAATAGTCTCGGCGTTACGCCTCTCACCACTCGGCAGCCTTTGGGCGCAGCCAAGTATGAGCTGAAGCTCGCGTTCCACGATCCGGTTTTTCTGTCAGGATCAATCGAAGACGGGAAAACGCTCGAGCTCAACGCGCAGCTTCCCCTCACCGACATAATCTTCGGACAATCCGAACTCGACAAGCTTCCCGAAGCAGTAAATCCGAAAACACCGGATTTGCCATCAAGCCTCACTTTGGTGGAAGGCAAAGTGGTTATTCAAATGACGATCAATCGCGACGGAAGCACCTCAGATTTGAAACTCATCCGCGCCTCGAATGCGGAAATCGGAAAAATCTACATGGCTGCCCTGACAAAGTGGAAATTCAAACCGGGCATGAAGGATGGAAAACCAGTGCGCTCCTCTGTCGTCGTGCCCTTCCTCATCAATCCCTCGTAGTATCGATCGATGGTTGAATTCGCGACCCTTCAACGCGTCGCGAGGAGGGTTTCTCCTACTTCCAACATCCGCCGACCATCGAATGTTGATCGTCCGTCCGTCTGGATTTCGTTGGAAAAACTCCTTCCAACAGATCGGTGCTTGCCGGGAGTAAACCGATGAGTTCGCTTTTCCACCTACCCGTGAAAAAGCTTATACTTTGGGATATCGACGGAACTCTGATCGTCAGTGGGCGCGCAGGAATTTTCGCTTTGGCGAAAGCGTTTCATCAGATATATGGGCGCGAAACAGACTTCTCCAAACTGGATGTGTCGGGACGCACGGATAAGTGGATCGCCGCGCAGGTCCTGGAACAGCAGGGCATCGCCGCGACACCGGAGAACATTCACGCGTATCTCGAAGCCTATCTGGAGTGCCTGCTGGGCGAACTTCGAACGCGGTCGGGACGCGTGCTTCCGGGAATTCTTGAATTGCTTGAAAAGCTCCGGACCGATCCGCAAGTCGCACAAGGGCTGCTCACCGGCAACCTGCAACGTGGCGCCCAAATCAAACTCGAGCACTTCAAGGTCTGGCATTATTTTACGTTTGGCGCGTTCGGGGACGACAGCCCCATCCGCAACGAACTCGGCCCGCACGCAGTCCGGCGGGCTGGCGAAAAGCATTCGGTGAAATTTAACCCCGAAAATGTTTTCGTAATCGGCGACACGCCCCACGATATCGAATGCGGCAAGGCCATCGGTGCAAAAACGATCGCAGTCGCCACCGGCAACTTTAGCGTGACCGATTTACGGCGACACGAACCGACTGCGGTCTTGCCCGACTTTTCAGATACCGCCGCTTTCCTTCAATTGATCCGCCACGGTCGCGCGCCTATCTTTTCTTGAGCAAGTCGACGGCAGTCACGAGACCCTGACGGAATTCCACCCGAATTTTTTCATCCGGATCGTAGCCGCCCGTGGAAACGCCGACGCCACCGCCAACTGACGATCCCCGGCCGACGGACCCCACACCAAAGCCAAAACTAAACTTCGGCCGGTCGTCGTGGTAGCTCCACACCTCGGTATCACCCAGCTCGGTCTTGCGGGTGAATTTTCGCGCAGGTTCGCCCAGCGACATCACCACCATCTCAGTTGTAAAGCCCACGTCGACCTGCCCCGTCTTGATTTTTTGCTGGATTTCAGGAGGGAAGTTATCGAAAGCATTCCGATTATCGGCAATGCGTGAATCAGGCGTGGCACACGCCGCTAACACCATCAGGCAAGCAACAGAACAAAGGGTGCGGACAGGATTGGGGTACATGCGGAATTTTGTTTGCTGAACGACAGCGTGACCGGAATAACGACAACCGCAATGTTCACTGGTTCACGTTCATTTATTTACACTCCATGAAAACATTCTCCATCGCCATCGGATCCGACCACGCAGGTTTCGCCTACAAGGAAAAAATCAAAGCCATGTTGCTCGCGGACGGCCATTCGGTGCGAGATTGCGGCACCAAATCCGAAGCTCCCTGCGATTATCCAGATTTCATCCGCCCGGTCGCCGAAGCTGTCGCGCGAGGCGAAGTGGAGAGAGGCATTGTTCTCGGCGGATCGGGCAACGGCGAGGCTATCGTAGCAAACAGAATTCGCGGAGTGCGCTGCGGACTTTGCTGGAATGAACAGGTCGCGATCTGGAATCGGTCACACAACGACGGCAATTGCCTTTCGCTCGGCCAACGCACTATCACCGAAGAAGAAGCTTTTAAGATCGTTCGCGTTTGGTTGAGCACCCCTTTCGAGGGCGGACGGCATCTCGCCAGAATTCAGAAAATTGATGCGGTTTAGGTAGTTGAGCAGTAAGGGCGGATGTGTATGATTATTATTTTGACATCATACTATTTCTCATTGAAGTGATCACATGGGAACGCGACATCAAGGTGCTATCGAGGAAATTAATGCGCTAAATGCGTTTATCAAACTCCAGCGCTCTGCGGAGTCTGTTGCCGCTCGGATCCATGCCGTACTACCCGATGGTCTCACCATCACTCAATTCGGCGTTCTCGAGGCCCTCTATCACTTGGGGCCACTCTGCCAAAGCGAACTGGCCGAAAAGCTTCTCAAAAGCGGTGGCAATCTCACGTTAGTCGTCGACAATCTGGAAAAAGCCGGTTTTGCGCTCCGCGAACGCGACGCCTCGGATCGCCGATTCGTCGTCGTCCGATTAACCGAAAAGGGCAACGCATTCATCGATGTACTCTTTCCGAAAGTCGTCGCCAATGTCACCCGCGAGATGAACGCCCTGTCTTCGACCGAACTCGCGGATCTCGGGCGCCTCTGCAAAAAAATCGGCCTTCAAGGATGATTTTCATCACCTTTATTTTAACATCAAAATAAAATGGAAAAAACATTAGTCATTGGCGGTCTCCATCACATCACTGCGATCTCGTCAGACGTGAAGCGGAATATGGAATTCTACACGTCCGCACTCGGCCTGCGCTTCGTCAAAAAATCAGTGAATCAAGACGACGTCGGAACCTATCACCTCTACTACGGCGACTACGCCGGTTCACCCGGGACGATCCTGACGTTCTTTCCGTGGGCGGGCCTGCGCCGCGGTCGGCCTGGAACTGGACAGGCCTACGCGACCGGCTATTCGGTCCCGGCCGGAGCCCTGCCTTTCTGGCAAACACGTTTCGCCGATCGAAAAGTTGAGTCCTTCCCCATCGAAAAAAGATTCAACGACGACGTCCTGCCTTTCCTCGATCCTGACGGGCTTCGGCTGGAATTGATTGCCACCACGGAAATCGATTCGCGCCCACCGGCTCCATCGAAAGAAATTCCCGCTGAATATGCCATTCGAGGCTTTCACAGTTCGACGCTCGCCCTCACCGATTCCGACGCGACCACCTCCGTACTTACCGCGACAATGGGCTACCGGCTGCAAAGCAAATCCGGACACCGCGCCCGCTACACGGTCGCTACCGGCGGCCCGGGAACCTACGTCGATCTCCTGACCGATCCTGCCCTTCCGCGCGGGCTGAACGGCGCCGGTACCATTCATCACGTCGCTTTTCGAGTGCCGGACGATAACGCTCAAGTCACCGCACGCGGCCAGATTATCAACGATGGCTTACAAGTGAGCCCGGTGATCGACCGTGCTTACTTCAAGTCGATTTACTACCGCGAACCGGGTGGCGTCTTATTCGAAATTGCCACCGACCAACCGGGTTTCGCCATCGACGAACCAGTCGAGTCGCTGGGAACCAAACTTTCGCTGCCGCCCCATCTTGAGCCGCATCGCGCCGCAATCGAAGCCGGCCTGCCAAAGATCAACTAACCAACTTCACTCCGTCCGCCGCCGTCGCGGGCCTGTTTCAACAATGAAACTCTCGTATCATCACGTTTTCATTCCAGGCACAGACCCACTCGCTCCGCCGCTGCTGCTCCTTCATGGCACGGGCGGAGACGAGAACGATCTGATCCCACTCGGCCAAAGTCTCTCACCCGGCTCGGCGCTGCTCAGTCCGCGGGGCGATGTGTCGGAAAACGGAATGCCGAGATTTTTCCGGCGATTCGCAGAGGGCGTATTCGACCTCGCTGACGTCGAGAAACGCACGCAGGCGCTCGCCGATTTTATCGCGGACGCAACCGTACATTATGAAATCGATCCCGCCAAATTAGTGGCCATCGGTTACTCAAACGGTGCGAATATCGCCGCATCGCTGCTATTGTTGCGGCCCGAGGCAATCGCGGGTGCGGTTCTGTTGCGCCCGATGGTTGTGCTGGAACCCAAATCATTGCCCAAACTAGACGGAAAACGAATCCTGCTCTCGTCGGGTCAACACGATCCCATCGTGCCCGTCGATCACCCCGTTCGTCTTGCCAATCGTTTCCGGGAAGCGGGAGCGGACGTCACAGTGAATTCCCATGCGGGCGGCCATGGCCTTACCCAGGCTGATTTCAACGCGGCGCGACGGTTCTTCAGCGAAAAGGCCGGCTGAAGTTTTTTTCTGGAAGCCCGCGCGACAGACCGGCAGCTTTCGGGACTCAATGAGCTTCCCCCACCCACCAAGCCTGTTTAATCGGCGGGATCTCCGGCTTTCTGAACTGGATCAGCCGGAAAGCCTGCTGCTCACGTATGGCTGGATGCAGCTCGCCCGCACCGGCGACAACCGCATTCTCGATCTGTTTCGGCAGGGCTTGATTCGTGGTACGGTCACGGGAGGTCAAGGCAACGAAGCGTTGGTTGTTCCCCTCGCACTTTTGGCGGACAAAGCGATCGACGTCGTCTCGTTTTCCCACCGCGGTTTCGGCGGACACTTGATTTGGAGCGGACATTTGGGCGAGCACCTCTGCCAATATTTCGCGAACAGTGGCAGCCCGACGCAGGCGCGCGAGGGAAACATCCACCACGGCGATCCCAAAAACCGCAGCCTGCCCATGATTTCGCATTTGGGCATCATGCTCTCGAATGTGATCGGCAGTACGGATTCCCAACGTCGATTGGGTCGTCCGGCCGTCGGTTTCGCGTTTTTCGGCGATGGCGCGTCCAGCACCGGCGATATCCACGAATCGTTGAACCTCGCCGCTGTGCTTTCCACGCCGGTGATTTTTGTCATCGAAAATAACAAGTACGCGTATTCGACGCCGGTCTCCGAACAATTTGCATCGCCGACTCTCCACGAGCGGGCCAAGGGCTACGGGATGGAAGGCTTCGCGATGGATTGCACCGATCCGGCGCACGTGCTCAAAACCCTCGGAAAGGCGATTGAGCGCGTCCGCCAATCTCGCGCACCACTCTTGATCGAAGCCCACACTTTCCGACTGCGCGGTCACGCGGCTTACGATACCTGCGACTACATGAAACCCGGTGAGGCCGAGGCCATACTCGCGGAGGATCCGTTGCCGAAATTCCGCGCGCAACTTGTCGCAGCCGGCCATGGAACCAGGCTCGACGCCATCGACGCAGAAGTGCGGGACTTTATCGAAGCCACGATCAAAACCGCCATCGCTCTGCCACCGATCAACGTGGCGGAAGTGACGAGCGGCGTGTTCGCTCCGCCCGCATCGCCCATGGCTTGGAAAGCGGAACCGGCCGCAACGGAAAGTCTGACGATGGCGCAGGCCCTCAACCACGGGTTGCGGAAAATTCTCACGGAACGGCCCGAATCCATCGTCATCGGACAGGACATCGGCAACTACGGAGGCGCGTTCAAAGTCACCCAAGGCCTGGTCGTCGATTTCGGCCGGCCGCGCGTTTTCAGTACGCCATTGTGCGAATCCGCGAGTACCGGTTACGCCATCGGTCTGGCCGTCAATGGTCATCGTACGATCGAAGAGTTTCAGTTCGCGGATTTTTCGACCGAGGCGATGACGCAAATCGTGCTCAATGCGGCGACCTATCATTATCGCTCAGGCCAAAACGTACCGGTGGTCTTCCGCTTACCCTGTGGTGGCGGCCTCACTTTCGGCTCATTTCATTCCCAGGAATTGGAGTCTGCCTTCCTTTCCTTTCCCGGCCTCAAGGCACTCTATCCGAGCAACCCACAGGATGCGTTCAACGCGCTGCTCGCCGCTTACGAAGACGGAAATCCCGTGATTCTTTTCGAGCACAAGGCGCTGTACCGTCGCGGCAAACATCCCGTGAAATGGGATCCCGGCTATCGTGAAATCTGGCAGCCGAAAAAAATCCGGGCCGGTGATTTTGCCACCATCGTCACTTACGGGGAGATGGTACTCTTGGCCGACGAGGCATCCGCCTATTTTGCCGAAGAATACGAAACCACATTCGATCTTTTCGACCTGCGGGCGCTATCGCCGTTGCAACTCGGAACCATCAAGGAATCCCTCGCGCGAACCGGCCGGCTGATCGTGATCCACGAAGGCCGGCGCACACACGGTTTTGGCGCGGAACTGGTTGCCCGGCTGACCGAAGAACATTTTGCCCAGCTGAAAGCGGCGCCCCTGCGCATCGCCGCCTTGGATCTGCCCGTACCGTTCGCTCCCGAACTGGAAGCAGCCTTTCGTCCCAACAAGGACAAGATCGTGGACGCCATCGCCGCGTGGATGGGCTAGCTTCACTCTTGTCATTCTCCGGGCAGCGAGGAACCTCTACGTCGCTCCATGCTCAGTCGTTCCGCAAAAATTCCGCAATCCCGCTGGGCCGACATTCAATTGTTCGCGATGGATGTGGACGGCGTCTTGACCGACGGCACCGTTTCAATCTCCTCCGACGGCAGCGAATCGAAACGTTTTTCAATTCTCGACGGCATGGGCCTCGTCCGGCTCAACAAGGCTGGGGTCGCGGTCGCGTGGATCTCGGGACGCAAATCCGAATCCACCAGCGCGCGCGCGACCGAACTGCACGTGCCGCACGTCATTCAGGGACGAACGGACAAGTTGATGGTTCTTCAGGAACTCGCGAGCCGGCTGGCGCTGACCGCCGCGCAAGTCTGCTACATGGGGGACGACGATATCGACGCACCCGCCATTGCTTGGGCCGGAATCGGCGTGGCCCCCGAACAATCCATGCCCGCCGCACTCAAAGCCGCCGGTTATGTTCCCACCCGCGCCGCCGGTCTTGGCGCCGTGCGCGAAGTGTGTGAACATATCCTCGATAGTCGCGGTCAGTAAGCTCCATCGTGATTTTCTCCCGCCAACGCTTTCCTTTTCTGCTGTGCCCGCTCGCGGTCGCAGTGGTCGCGTTTTCCGCCACCACCCAGATCTCCCCGGACAAACCGGTGATTAATTTCCGCCTGCCGAATTTCACGCCGGAAGGTTACCGTACATGGCTCGTGCGAGGCTCCGAAGCACAATATCTGCCCAAGAATAACGAAGTCAACGTGAAGGAGCTCACCCTTTCCCTTTTCTCGGGCAAGAGTGACGACAAACTGACGACGATGATCTTAAGTCCGGCCGCAAGGGTGCTGCCCGACCAATCCCTGGTCACCAGCGACAGCACTCTCCGCGTTATCAATGACGACTTCGAAGCCACCGGCACGGGCTGGCGTTACGCCCACAAGGAACGAAAAATCACCATCGACAAAAAAGTCCGTGTCACGCTTCACGGCGAAATCAATAATTTCCTGAAATGAAATCCCTTCGTCTTTTCTCCGTCGGTTGCTCGATAGCTTTATCGTCAGTCTTGGGACTAGCTCAGAGCGTCGAACCGAAAAACACCGTGATCACGAGCGACGGTCCGGCCGTAATGGTCAGCAACGACAAACAAACGGAGACCACCATCACGTTCAAAGACCACGTGGTCGCCACGGGAACGAATATGAAACTCACCTGCGACTTCCTCGAAGTCGTCGTCAACCGAAGCGGCGATCCCTCCGCCACCATTGGTAAATTGGATAAAATCCGTTCGATGCTCGCCACGGGAAATGTATTCTTCGTCATGGGCGATCGCGAAGCCGCCTGCGGCCGCGCGGAAATTCTACCGGGTGAGGATAAGGTGATTCTCTCCGAACATCCCGTGCTGGTCGACCACGACAAGGACACCCGGGGAGCCGGCGAGAGAATAACCCTCTACGCCGGACAACGCCGGGTCGAAATCGACAAACCCATTCTGACGGGACCGCCCATGAAGGACCTCGGGGTGGATAAGGAAGTCAAACCCGCGCCGGCCACGCCACCTCCGGCCGACGCGCCGAAAAAGTCCTGACCATGGAAAATCAATCGCCCCCGTCGGCAATTACGGCGGCCGCATCGGTTCTTTCGTCCGTTGCGAAGTCTGCCGCACCCACCGGTGAAATCCGCACCAATTCCCTTGTCAAAACGTACGGCAGTAAAAACGTCGTCGACGGCATCAGCATTTACGTCAAGGCCGGCGAAATTGTCGGACTGCTTGGTCCCAATGGCGCAGGAAAGACGACGACGTTCTACATGGTGGTCGGCTTGGTACCGGCGACTGCTGGAACGGTTTCGATCAACAATCAAGACGCGACCCAACTGCGCATGCACCGCCGCGCGCGTCTCGGCGTGGGCTATCTGCCGCAGGAAGCGTCAATCTTCCGCAAACTCACCGTCGAGGAAAACATTCTCGCGATCGTGGAAACCCTGCCTTTGCGCTCGAGCGAACGCCCCGCACTGGTCAAGCACCACCTCGATGAATTGAGCCTCGGTCATCTCGCCAAGCAGAAGGCTTACACTCTTTCCGGCGGTGAACGCCGCCGTTTGGAAATCGCGCGCGCCTTGGTCACTCGTCCGCGTTTTCTGCTCATGGACGAACCGTTCGCGGGCGTCGATCCCATCTCCGTCGCGGAAGTGCAGAAGATCATCCTCAACTTGAAACAGCGCGGCATCGGCGTGCTCATCACTGACCATAACGTTCGCGAGACCCTTCGTATTGTGGATCGCGCCTACATCGTGAATAAGGGCAAGATCATGACAGAAGGCACCAGCGAATTCCTCATCAACGACGCCCAGGCCCGCGAACTTTATCTCGGCAAGGATTTTAACTTGTGACGATATTGCCGGCGATCACCCGGCTTTAGACTTGGGAAATCGCCCCCACCGTTTAACGCTTCACGCCAACCCGACCTCCGCCCGCCATGCCCACCAAAGCAATCCACGGCATCACCGTTGCGCACTTCTACGACACCTACCGCGAGAAGCTGCAACTCGAACTCGTCACTGGTTCCCCGGGACTGCATCGCCTGATTCGCGAAGGGTCCATCAACCGTCCTTCCCTCGCGCTCACGGGCTTCTTCAAATATTTTGCGAACAAACGCATCCAGGTTTTTGGCGCGGCCGAGATGACCTACCTGAAAACGCTGCCGCAGCGCCAGCAAATCGTGACGTTTCAGGAAATGGTGAAACGCGGCATCCCCATGATCGTGCTAACGCGCAATTTTGTCGCGACGCATCCGATGATCGCCGTCTCGGAGGAAATGAAACTGCCGATTTTCCGCACCCCGATGATCACGATGAATTTCGTGAATGCGGCCACGTTGTGCATCGACAACGAGTTTGCCGCGTCCGGCACGGAGCACGCCACCACGCTCGACGTCAAGGGCATCGGCGTGATGATTCGCGGCGACAGCGGCATCGGCAAATCCGAGTGCGCGCTCGCACTCATTGAGCGTGGCCATTCCCTCGTGGCAGACGATCTCACCTGCATCAAGCTCCTGGACGAGCGGGAAATTTCCGCGAGTTCGCGCCCGCTCAATCGCGGCTACATGGAATGCCGCGGCATCGGCATCATCAACATCGCGGATATGTTTGGCGTTAAGAGCATCCGCTTGGAAAAGCGCATCGACATGGTCGTTTCGCTCCGCGAATGGACCCCCGATGTCGTCGAAGAACGCACCGGCCTCGAGGAAAATTTCTATGATATTCTCGGCGTCAAGGTGCCGCACATCGAATTCTACGTGCGCCCCGGCCGCGACATCGCCCGCCTCGTGGAAGTTGCCGCGATGGTGCAGGCGCTGAAAAACATGGGCCACGATCCCGCCAAGACTTTCAATGATCGCCTGATCGCCCACATGGCCGAGCAAAAAGTTCCCAAACCAACGATCCACCGCGTCTCGTCCACGCTCGCTCCCTTTGTTCCTCCGCCCGATGAAGAGGACGAATTGATCGACGATCCTTCCTGATCGGCCGCCGGTGCGCCGATGCACCGCGGAGAATCGTTCTTATCCGTTTCAATTAAACTCATGCCTTCCTCCGCCCGCGTTGATGGCCGTCGTGCCGATCAGCTCCGTCCCTTCACGGTCGAAGCAAATATCGCGCCCTACGCCTCGGGCTCCGTGCTCGTCGGCTTCGGCTCCACTCGCGTGATCTGCGCCGCCACCATCGAGGCCAAAGTGCCTTCGTGGATGCGCCAGCAGGGCGTCAGCGGCGGTTGGTTGACCGCGGAATACTCGATGCTGCCCTACAGCACGCTCGATCGGAAACCCCGCGACATCACCAAGGGAAAAATCGACGGCCGAACCGTTGAAATCCAACGACTGATCGGCCGCTCGCTGCGCGCTGTCCTCGATCTTAAAAAGCTCGGCGAACACACCCTTTGGATCGACTGCGACGTTTTGCAGGCGGACGGCGGCACCCGCACCGCGTCCATCACGGGAGCCTACATCGCCGCGCGCCTGGCGATTCAAAAGCTGCTCGATTCCAAAAAAATCGCCGAAAATCCACTGACCGATACCGTTGCGGCAATCAGCGTGGGACTCTTCAATGGCGAGCCCTTGCTCGACCTGAATTACCTCGAGGATAAGGATGCCGAGGTCGACTCCAATGTCGTCATGACCGGTCGCGGCCAGTTCGTTGAAGTGCAAAGCAGCGGCGAGGAATCCACTTTTTCCCACGATCAGTTGCAGACCCTGCTCGGCCTCGCCAAATCCGGCCTTCAAGAGCTGGCACAGCAGCAAACTGATTTTCTCGCCCGATACTTGCCCCAACCATGAGATTGCAGATTGGCGCGTAAACTGCTCTTTTTTTCACATGAAGCTGACTCGCCTCCTTGCTTTAGCCGCATTTGCCCTCCCCGTCTTTGCCCACGCGCACCCCGGCCATGAAGGTCACGAACTGACGTGGGATTTCACCAGCGGCGCGATCCATCCGCTTTCCGGTTGGGACCATCTGCTCGCCATGATTGCCGTCGGCCTCTGGGCCGCGCAGCTCGGCGGGCGCAGTCGTTGGCTCGTACCAACCGCATTTGTCAGCGTGATGACCTTGGGTGCATTGCTGGGTCATGCTGGATTTACGTTGGCAGGCGTGGAACAAGGGATCGCCGCATCCATTCTTATACTTGGCCTTTTGATCGCCGCTGCCGTCAAACTTCCCGCCCTCGCCAGCATGGCTATCGTCGGAGCCTTTGCCCTATTTCATGGCGTGGCCCACGGCGCGGAAATGCCGGCGTCCGCCAGTGGTCTTAGTTATGGCTTTGGCTTTCTCGCTTCCACCATCCTCCTGCACGTGATCGGACTCGGCCTCGGTTTAGCACTGAAAAATCAGGAGAAAGTCGCGCGATTTGCCGGCGGCGCGGTGGCGATTGCGGGTGCCGCAGCTTTCGTTCTCTGAGGGAGAGCAGATTTTTATAATCCGCCTCCAGGTTTCACAACTTCCGCGGATCGCAAGCCAATCGCGGGAAGCGCGCCGCCAAAATCCGCCGAGCCGCGCGCAGACCTTGACGCAGACGGATTCCATCGGGCGCGACCAGCTTAAGACTCCAGCCGCCGAGCCGAAGCCGGCTGAGCCCCAACCAAAGTCCGTTGCCGTGCAGGGCGATCAGCTCCTTCTTCCAGGTATCATCATTCGCCAGCTCGTCCCCAATAAGCACGGCATTGCCAAAACAGGCCCCCGGACCAGAGCCGGCCAGTTCGGCAACGCCGCGCAGCTCTTCGCCACTTTGCTGCAATCGTTCGCGCAGAATCAACTCACCACCGAGGCGTACATCGATTTCGAGGCACAATTTATCCCACACCCAAGCCTCACCGTGACCAACCCGGCCCGGCATGAGCAAATCGGCAAAAAACAATCCGCCGCCCGGTTCCAGCTCAATATTCGTGACCTGTCGGTAACTGCTGCCCCGATGCGGGACCAGCGGCTCGGGCATCACCTCCAGCCAGCCGTCTTTCGCCACGACGAAATGTTGGCGGCATTCGGCCGAGCCGCCTTTCATCTGAAAAACCCGGCTCGCACTGGGTGTGGTCACGAGCAGCGACGCTCCCGCCACCACCGAGATCTCGGACTCCAAACGATCACCTGATAAAATGCCGGCCGTCGGATTGACTACCTGCACGAGCAGCGTCCGCGCCTCTTCATCCCAGTAAGGTTTACTCAAATGAAACGGCGCCCGGAAGGACTGGCTAGCCAGCACAGTGCGACCATTAGCCCGTGGCTCGGCCCGCAAATGCAGATTTCCGGAGAAGGTGCTCATACTGGCAGCGCCAATGCTCAGGCGAGCGCGGCCTTCTTCCCAAACAACACTTCCCGCTCCAGCCACGCAATCACCTGGTCAAGATTGTGCTCGCGCTTGAGATCGCAGAATAAAAATGGCCGTGCACCACGCTGAACCTTCGCATCGCGATCCATCACACCAAGGTCCGCGCCCACCAGCGGAGCCAGGTCGATTTTATTGATAATGAGCAAATCGCTAAACCGGATTGCCGGACCACCTTTGCGCGGAATTTTGTCTCCCTCGGCGACATCGATCACGTAGATGAACGCATCAACCAGCTCAGGCGAAAAGGTTGCCGTTAGATTGTCACCCCCGCTTTCCACGAGCAGAAGTTGCAGGTCGGGAAACTTTGCCTCCATT
>JAYVMJ010000156.1:0-7972 GCA_043759025.1 Verrucomicrobiota bacterium
ATGACCTATTCGGCATGGCACGTTCTGCGCTTTGCCCCTCTGATTTTTCCGCGTTTTCCGGACATCAATACATTCGCATAACTCTTCGCCACAACGATACCCCGCGCCTTCGGTTGACTACCGGGCGACGCCGGATACTTATGATCCACTGATGTCGAACTTCCTGGACCCGAAAAAACCCACTACTCGCGCTCTCCTTGTTGGCGTGCAAACTCCCGACATGGCTCCGGGCGAGGGCGCGGAACTCCTCGCTGAACTTCATGAACTCGTCGAAAATCTCGGGCTCGAAATTTCCCCGCACTCCACCTTGATCAATCTCCGTGATCGCCAGCAGCCGAAATTCCTTATCGGCACCGGCAAAGCGGCGGAATTGATGGCCATCGCCAAGGAAGACGGCGCGGACGTCATCGTCATCGACGAGGAACTTTCCCCGGCGCAGCAGCGCAATTGGGAAGAGGATTCCGGACTCGCCGTCATCGACCGGCAGGAGGTCATTCTCGAGATTTTTGCGGATCGCGCCCAGACGCGCGAAGCCGTCCTGCAAGTCGCGTTGGCGCGCATGGAATACTCGCTGCCGCGACTCACGCGCGCGTGGTCCCACCTTTCGCGCCAACGCGGCAAGGGCAAGATGGGCGGCGAAGGCGAAACCCAACTCGAACAGGATCGCCGGTTGGTCCGCGACCGTATTACCCGACTCAAGGCGGAGTTGGTCCAAGTCATCTCCCAGCGCGCCACCCAACGCCGCAAACGCCAGCGCACTCCGGTGCCGGGTGCCGCGATCGTCGGTTACACGAATTCCGGCAAATCCACGTTGCTCAATAAACTCACGGGGGCGCAGGTGCTCGCGGCGGACAAGCTTTTCGCAACCCTCGATCCGACCACGCGCCAGCTCGTGTTGCCCGATGAACGCATTTTGCTCCTGACCGACACCGTCGGTTTCATCCGCCGCCTGCCCCACCGTCTGGTCGAAGCGTTCAAAGCCACCCTCGAGGAAGTCGTCGTCGCAGATTTTCTGATCCATCTGCTCGATGCAGCCAACCCAAACGTCGACCAGCATCACGCGACTACGCTGGCGGTGTTGGAGGAACTCGGCGCCGCTGACCGGCCGATGATCACTGTTTTCAACAAAATCGACCTGCTCGACGAACACGCCCTTGCCCGCCTCCGCGCCGCGCATCCTGAGGCGCTGTTTATCAGCGTACATTCCGGCGCGGGCCTCGACGTTCTGCTCCACCGCTGCGAAGAACTCGCGGTTGATGATCAGGATTCGGTTGAGTTGTTCATTCCCCATAGCCGCTACGATGTGGTCGCAAAACTCCACAGTGTCGGTCGCGTCAGAAAACAGGAATCACTCGACGACGGCGTGAGGATTGTCGGCCGCTTCCCCAGAAAATTCTCCACGTTGTACACTCCCTTCATTTTACCTGAACCCAAGGTGGTGAAGAAAAAAGCCGCGACGAAAAGCGCCCGCGCCAAGACCTGAGGAAAGAGTCAACGATGTTTTCAACGACCCAAGCCTGGCAGACAATTGTGCGCCACGCTCAACCGCTGGAAACAGTGAAGCGGCCTTTGGAGAAATCGCTTGGGCTCGTGTTACGGACCGGGGCCAGGGCAGATGCCGATTTTCCTCCCTTTGATGCCTCGGCCATGGACGGCTACGCGATGCGGCGCGCTGCCGTTGCGCAATCGCTCCGGGTTATCGGCGAATCCCAGGCTGGACAGCCTTTCACGGGAAAAATCGGCCCTGGTGAATGTGTTCGCATCCTCACCGGCGCGCCTGTCCCCGCAGACTGCGATTGCGTCATCAAACAGGAAGACGTCGTGCGTGAAGACGACGTCATCCGCGTCCGGCAAGCCGATGGCCCCAATTTCATTCGTCGTCGCGGGGAAAATCGCCGCGCGGGCGATCTGATCGTTCCGGTCGGCACCCATCTTTCAGCGGCGGATCTCGCCGCGCTCGCGTCCGCCGGCATCACTCAACCGGAAGTCGCACGTCTGCCCCGTTGCGCCCATTTGGTCACGGGCAACGAGCTCGTCGCGCCCGACCAAAAACCGGTCGGTGCCCAGATTCGGGACAGCAATTCCACGCTTATCGCCGCGTTGCTCCAGAGTCATGGCACTGAACTTGTCGCGCACGCGCACGCCCGTGACGACCTTGCCACGGCCCAAGCCATCACCTCCTCCCTGCCCGCACACGACATTCTGTTGATCTCCGGCGGGGCCAGTGTTGGCGACCACGATTTCGCGCGGCCACTGCTGCAAGCGCTCGGCTACACACTCCACTTTCAAGCGCTCAATCTCCGCCCGGGAAAGCCATTGGTATTCGCAAGCAAAGGAAATCAGCTCGCCTTCGCCCTGCCTGGAAATCCGGTTTCGCATTGGGTGGTGTTTCATCTGTTCGTCGCGCCGTTGCTCCAACACCTGCAAACAGGCGCTGCGGCGGAACCCACCCGACTCCAGGGCCGACTCGCAGCTGGAAGCACTTTTCCCCCCGTCGACAAACGCCAAACCTTCTGGCCTAGCCGCGCCACCATTGTGGCGGGTGCGTACGAACTGACGCCGTTACCGCTCGCCAGTTCCGGCGACAGCAGCGGACTGGTCGGCGCTAACGCACTCTTCCCGCTGCCTCCGTCCGGCACTAATTTCGATTTGAACCAACTTGTTGAGTTTATCCCCTGTCCATGACGCCCGAATCAAAACCGGAATTTTCCCACCTCGATCCCGCCGGTCACGCGCGAATGGTGGATGTCGGCGCAAAACCGGATTCGCGGCGCCAGGCAATCGCCGAGGGCCGGCTCACCTGCGCCCGCCAAACCATCGCCGCCCTGCGTGCCCAAGCGCTGCCGAAAGGAGATGTTTTAACGGTCGCGCAGATCGCCGGAATCCAAGCGGCGAAAGCCACCAGCACACTGATTCCGCTCTGTCATCAGCTCGCACTCACCGGCGTGAAGCTCGATTTCAGCGTCGAGGATGATGGCATCATTATTCGCGCAACGGTGCGCACGAATGGAAAAACCGGCGTTGAAATGGAAGCATTGACCGCCGTGTCGGTCGCCGCGCTGACCATCTACGACATGTGCAAGGCGGTGGATAAGGAAATGAGCATCGGGGGAATTCGCGTAATCGAGAAAAAGAAAGCATGATCGTTTCCCACCCTTCCGTCTTTTCCTTGGAGACACGGCGACCTCGCCGTGGTCCGTCCCAACCCCGCAGCGAGGTCGCTGCGGCTCCAGTTGGAAACTTTTTTCGCCCATGAAAATTGCCCGCGTCACGCTCAGCGATCGCGCCACCGCTGGCGTTTATGCCGATGTCAGCGGACCTGAAATCGAGCGGATAGCCGGACAGTTTTTCGACGAACCACTCGAATGGGTGCGCGTATTGATGCCGGACGATCGCGCCGAACTCGAAACTGCGTTGCGCCGTCTGGCCGACGAAGAGAATTGCCCGCTCATTTTAACCACCGGAGGAACCGGTCCGACGCCGCGCGACATCACCCCCGAGGCGACCCGCGCGGTCGTCGAAAAGGAATTGCCTGGTTTTGGCGAGATCATGCGCGTGCAGAGTTACGCCAAAGTGCGAACGGCGATTTTGTCTCGCGCCACGGCGGGCGTTCGGGGCCGTTCGTTGATCGTGAATCTTCCCGGTCGTCCGCGTTCGATTGAAGAATGTTTGCCGCTGCTCGTGCCGGCCATCGCGGAATGCCTTGATCACATTGCGGGGTTCAGGCCGAAGCTGCGTTCGATTGCGAAGCAGGAATGATTCCGAGGTCGGGAGCCACTTCCCGCGCGCCCGAACGGCGGCTTAAGGATAAGCCGCCCTACCTTCGGACAAATCGCGGCGCGATGGACGGCATAAATAATTCGGGCGGCGCACCGCGTGTTTCGATTTTTCCCTGAGATAGGATCACCACGTCGTCACAGAGCGCCATTACTTCATCGGGCGAGTGAGTGACGTAGATCATCGGGATCGCAAATTCATCGCGCACTCGGGCAAGGTAAGGCAACAAACGATCGCGGAGCGGCGCGTCCAGGCCGGCAAGCGGTTCGTCCAACAACAGCAAGCGCGGCGCGGCCAGCAGCGCGCGGCCAAGAGCCACCCTCTGCTTCTCGCCGCCGGCGAGCGTTTGAATGCGCCGATCCACCAACGCCGCGATCTCCAAAATTTCCGTGACATGCTCAAACGTAAGTCCGGCGGGACGCGCTTGGCTTTCCAAGAAGCCGTAAAGCAGATTTTCCCGCACCGAAAGATGGGGAAACAACGCGCCTTCCTGCGGCACGTAACCCACCGCGCGCCGCTCCGGTCGGACGAACGTTCGCGTGGAGCAACCGGTTAAAATCGAACCGTCAACCCGCACCGTCCCCGCCATCGGTCGGCGCAAACCGGCGATCACTTCGAGGAGCGACGTTTTGCCCGCACCGGACGCTCCAAAAATTCCGGTGACCCGCCCCGAGAGAACTGCGTCCACTTCGAGCGTGAAGTGGGCGAGGGGCAGACGCAGGCCGGACAGCTCCATGCTCATCGGATACGCCTCCGCAAAAACCATTCGCTCGCAAACACGGCGCCAAAAGCGATCGCGACGGAAATCACCAGCAAAGTGAATGCTTCGGAGTCATGGCCGAGTTGCACCAGATTATAAATGGAAAGCGCGAGCGTCGCCGTCTTTCCCGGAATGTAACCAGCAACCATGATGGTCGCGCCAAACTCCCCCAGCGCCCGCGCAAAAGCGAGGAGCGCCCCCGCCACCACCCCGCGCCGGGCGAGCGGCATCGTGATGCGCACGAACACGTGCCATGGCCCGGAACCCAACGTTCGGGCGACTTGTTCCAGCCGCGGGTCGACGTTTTCAAACGCGACGCGTGCCGTACGCACCAGCAGCGGGAACGACATCACCGCCGTCGCGACCACAACGCCGCGCCAGGTAAACACGATTTCCCAGCCGAAAGTATTTTCAAACCAGCCACCGAGCACACCCCGCCGGCCCAGCAATTTGAGTAACAGCAATCCCGTCGCGACTGGTGGCATGACCAACGGTAAGGCCACGAGCGTCTCGACGATGGATTTACCGCGCCATGCGCGTCGCGCCAGCAGCCACGCGAGCGCCCCACCAAAGGGCAGAATCACCATCGTACTGAGCGTCGCGACGCCCAAGGTGAACCAAGTGATCTGCCATGCTTCGACCGACATCGCACCCCGGGGTCAAGGCGCCGGCAGAAAACCGTATTTGATAAACACGGCGCGAGCCTCCGGTGAGGCAAGATAAGCCACCAGTTTGCGCGACGCGTCCGGGTTTTTAGAATCCTTCACCACCGCCAATGGATAGGAAATCTTTGGCCCGTCGGCGACGCTTATCTCGCTGGCAATTTTCACTTTCTTGGAAATGAGCGCATCGGTCTTGTAGACGATGCCGGCCTCCGCATTCCCCGATTCCACGGCCGCGAGGCACGCGCGGACGTTTTCCGTCGGCACTCCCTTGGCACTCACCTTTTCCCAGAGGCCGGCCTTTTGCAGGTACGCCTTCGCGTAAATCCCCGCCGGCACCGTGTGGGGCTCAGCGAGCGCAAGGTGGGTGATCGCCGGTTTCGCGAGATCAGCGGGCGTGGTGATCGTCGCGCCACCTACGGCGTTAACCACAATCACCAACGTATTCGAAAGCAGGCTCACGCGCGTCTCGGGCGCGATGAGACCCGCGTTGGCCAGATCATCCATTTTTGCCTCGTCGGCGGAGAAAAACACATCGGCCGGCGCGCCCTCCTTGATTTGCCGAGCCAGTGCGCTCGATGCCGCCAGATTGAAATGAAGCTTATCGCCGCTGGTCGGCTCGTAGGTTTTCGCGATTTCTTTCAACGCATCCGACAGGCTCGCTGCCGCAAATACATTCAGGTCGGCAGCATGGAGCGAAAGCACGCAAAACGCGGCAATGGAAAAGGCGGTTAAACGACGGCAGTTCATGGTAGGATTCAGAATGACGTTGGCGTGGATTAAAGCGGGAATTTATCGCTGGTTTGTCACCACTGAAAGCACGGCCAACTTGGCAAGCACCTGCTCCAGCCACGGGCGCAAGCGCTCGTAGCGGAGGGGAGACGCCAACAAATATTCCTCGGTTTGCACAAAAGGAGCCGGCACCAGTTCATCACGCCCCTCAACGATCATCTCGCGGGCGGACTGGAAGGTCGTTTCCAAATGAAACTGCAATCCCAGGACTCGCTCGCCATAGGCAAAGGCTTGGTTTTCACAAGCGGCACTTCGCAACAAATGCACCGCTCCGGCCGGTAACGCAAAAGTTTCGCCGTGCCAGTGGAGCACTTCAGCGGTCGGCGGAAAACAGGCACCCAGCGGATGCAAATCCACTCCCGGCAGTCGTGAAACGGGAAACCAACCGATCTCACGCTCGTGGTTGCGCGTGATCGACGCCCCAAGCGCGCTGGCAATAAGCTGGGCCCCGAGACATATCCCGAGGACAGTCGTGCCACGCGCAATGGCGGCAGCAATGCACGTTTTTTCCGAGCGCAACCATGGCAGCGTCGTCTCGTCATTCACACTCATCGGTCCGCCCATCACGATCAGCCAGTCGATCGTTTCGAGGGCAGGCAGCGCGGCGGCCTCGAAGAAACGAGTGTAGGTGATCATGGCACCCGCCTTGACCAACCACGGCTCGATTCCAGCGAGCCCTTCAAAAGAAGCGTGTTGAAAAACGTGAACCCTCATAGCCGAAGGTCTTACGGTTTCGCCGCCGGAACGGAGCCAACGGAAAAAATCTCCATGGCCACAACCTGCCGAACCCAACGCGCGCCGTGTTTATCACCGGGACAGACCAGACGCAGCGGTCCGCTGGCAGCGAACAAGGGCTTTCCGTCCTCCGCGTCGACCAGCAAAATCGTTTGCTCCCGAAACGCCGCGTCAAACTCCGCGAGCGCAAACGCGGTGACGTAACCGTCGGCGGCGCGAACCCTCACCACGAGCGCCGTGGCCGGACCCCGGAGCTTTTCGCCGAACGGTGCATTGACCAATGCCAGCACCTCGCGCACCGCGACGCCGTGATAGTGATGCGTTTTCCCGTGATCGATGGCGTCGATTTCGACCGGCGGCAATTTGGCCGGATCGGCGACCGTTAGACTCTTCTCGAGACCCTGATTGCTTATCCGAAACTGCACTTCGGCCGCCTGAAGGCCGCACAACGCAAAAACGAACCCAACAAGTAATTTGGCCAAAGTACGCATGAAAGATCCCCAAGCGCTTGAATGATTTTCCGTTATATTCAATTAAATATAACGCAGGCAAAATGAATATTCCGAATTGGAGTAATTAATAGGTTTCATCGACTGCGCTCAACTTATGAGTGCAATCCGAGGTTAGTTCCCTTGAAATTCAGCCGCCATGGAACTGATCGAAATCCTCCATCTGTACGTATCGCCAGCGCACAACTATTTCGGGCATTATGGACGGGAAGCGGACGAACACCCCATCATCGAATGCGACGAGATCAGTTGCGTTGAAGGACGCGGCATCAAGAGCGACAGGTTTTTCGACTACAAACCCGACTACAAGGGCCAGATTTCGTTTTTTGCGGACGAAGTCCACCAGGCGCTTCACATGGAGTTTGGCGTCACCCCAGTTTCAGCAGCGGTATTTCGCCGCAATGTCCTCACGCGAGGGATTGACCTCAATTCCCTGATCGGACGCGAATTCTCCCTGCAAGGAGTTCGATTCCTCGGGACCGGCGAGTGTAAACCCTGCTACTGGATGAACACCGCATTCCATTCCGGCGCGGAAGCCAGTTTACAAGGCCGCGGTGGCCTGCGCGCAAAGATTCTCACCTCCGGACGGTTGTGCTCAACCGCGAGAATGACCCGCGCTTCAAAGTTGGCCTTTTTGCGTGAAGGTGCGAACGCTGGCGTCGCTTAAAACCTCCGGTGCCTCAATGCGCTTCGATGTGTTTCGCGATACTCTTCAAATGTTTTTTGGCCGCACGCTG
>JAYVMJ010000157.1:0-2350 GCA_043759025.1 Verrucomicrobiota bacterium
CGCCACGAGCGAAATTAAATGGGGGAATGACGGTTGCTCAATACGCAGCAATTCAGTGTAGAGCACCGCAGAACACACCGAACCCACCGAAATTAGAGCAATAAATTTAGATCTAAGCCGACCGACTCGCCGGTCGTATGGTGCCCGATCAGTCGATCTTTTACGCCTCTGATGCGGTCGTCCTGATTCGGTCGGCGTGCGGAAGTTTAGGGCAGGTGCGCCGCAGTCGAGCGGGCGGCTTGGATGTCATCGAGGTAAGCAGTCGCGGCGTCCGCCCATTTTTCCGGCCACGTCACAAGAAAGTGACCTTCGCCCTGAATGTCCGGTACCTCAAGCAGCCGGCCTTTTCCGCCAGCGGCGCGGAATTCCGCAAAATTTTTCTCAGTGTACGCCAGTGAATAGAAGGAATCGTGCCCCGCGTAGAGCCAGAGCATCGGAACTTTTGCGGTGCGGCCAGCTTGCCGAAATTGCGTCAAATTGAAGTCGGCGGTGGGCATGCGTTCGCCCCACCATCCACCGGCAAAGTTTAGCACCCCGACAATTTTCTCCGGATGACGTCCGGCGTAGACCACTGAAAGAAATCCGCCGCGTGATTGACCGGCCAATATAATTCGGGTCGGGTCGACGTACGGTTGGGTTTTCACGTACTCGATGACAGCGTCGAGATCCTCCAGTGCGGAATCCAGCTGGATTTCCTGGGGCGCGGCAGATTCTTCGACGACCGTTCCGTCGGATGTTCCGCGTCCTTTTCGCATGGGGACGACCACCGTGTAGCCGAGGGAACGAAAGATAAGCGCTGGATCCCACGCTCGGTCGACGAAAGCAGCCGGAACGATGCCGTGACCGGTTGAACCGTGGTTAAAAATGACGACAGGATTCCTTCCCGGCAAACCCACACGATAGATGGTTGTTTGGAGACTTAACGTTTTGCCTGCCATTTCCCCGACTTTCGACTGCTCAGGAATGCGGACTTCTTCCCAAATCGACGGAACCGGTCGGGCCGCCGCTGCGATGATCGCGACTTTATCCGTACTGGTAACACGTGTGAGCTCTACCGAAGTTGGCTGATTCTTATTCGTGTAGCGCCCGTGCAATGCACCGTTATTTTCGAGGGTATAGTCGATGACCGGGCCACGTGGAGAGAGAAGATGGAGGTGCCCGTTCGAAATGTTTCCGGAGAGGCGTTTTGAACCTCCTCGCTTTGTGTTTCCCCATGAGTAGACGACATTAGCTGTCCCATCTGCGTTCACCTGTTCAACGACGAGGAAAGTCGGTAGGATTCCGCCCCATGCGCCGCCACCCCACGCACCAGCGAATGCAGCGAGGTCGCGCGGAACGTCGCCCGACGGAGGTGTCAGCGTAATATCGTCGGGTAGTGGACACTGGGCAATAGACCGCGGCCCGCAAAGAAAACAAAGTACTGACGTGCAGAAGAGCCCTGTTTCGTATGCGCGTTTCATGGGTGGTGGGCGATGGTGCGGTTCGTGATAAAAGTTTTGAGAATATACGATGGCGCAGATGACGCGCGAAATGCATTTGGGGCGGGAACGGCTGCGATAGCGTGGACGTTCAAAGTGGTCCTCGATGCCCGATCTGGCGAGCGATTTGCATGAATGAAATCCGCTCGCGGTTGCCACGGTAACGTCCTGATCTTTTTCCATGTCACTCCATCTTTCCGCTTACGCGCGGGCGGGTTTCGGTCCTCCGGAGTGGATTGCGATCACAATCATTTGCGTACTCCTGTTCGGGGCGCTGCTCGGGAACGGGAGTTCGGGTTCGGAGTTCGAGCGTCACGGCGCCGTGCTCTCGCGAAAAGAGAAACGAGGACTGATCGTTGATAGCGCGATCTTACTTCCGTTCATCGTATTCGTTTTATGGCGGAAATTCGTCGGGTAAGGACGACGGGGGAATCCAAGGAAGACGAGGCCAATGAATAGTGAAATTCCACGAAAGATAAACGCTGGGCCGTAACCCGTGAGAAGGGAAAGGGTAATTTTGTCCTCCAAATCGGGGTTTAGGCTGGGGACTTCCAATGTTTGTTTTGATGACTTTTCTAACCCGTCGCGAATGCCGCTCGTGCCGTCGATGATCTTTCTTTTTGCCGCCATCGGGGCGATATGCGGAGCGGGCTTTGGTTGGGCTTGATCAAGGAACCTGCGCACGGAGTTAACCGGTCGGCTTGTTGAAAGTAAGTGCCGTGGATGAGAGTTGTCCACGTTTCGGTCCGATCGCAGAACGATTTGAAAAATCAGATAGGTCATGACTGAATGACCATTCACTGTACCGGGGGTCTCATTTTTCAAAATTGCGTCCGGCAGAAATTTTTCATTCCCTTTGGGTCCGATACCCC